>WFQT01000368.1 GCA_015486895.1 Anaerolineae bacterium | reverse complement strand
GGAGATGTGTATAAGAGACAGGTTCTACGAGCGGTTAGTGCAACGTTTTCTACAAACGGTGCATTCCAAGCAAAAAGGGGTCTTCGAGGTAGACTTGCGGCTACGGCCTTATGGCCGGACAGGCAGCCTGGCCGTTTCTCTGGATGCTTTTCGCCGCTATTTCGCCACTGACGGCGCTGCCTGGCCTTACGAACGGCAGGCGTTGGTGCGCTTGCGGCCGGTAGCCGGGGATGAGACATTGGGTCGAGAGATAGTGGCGCTGCGGAATGCGTTGCTTTACACCGGGGAACCGTTCAACATCGCCGCCATGCGGGCTATGCGGGAACGCCAGTTGCGCCACTTAGTGAGTGGTGGCGCTTTGAATGCCAAGTACAGTCCCGGTGGCCTGGTAGATGTCGAGTACCTGGTTCAAGGGTTGCAGATTCACCATGGCCGGGCAAGCGAGGCACTGCGGGTGACCAACACCCGGTCAGCCATGGTTGTTTTGGCAGCCCACGGCATCGTACCGCCGGAGGACCTCGCCCAACTGAGCCGGGCACACACTTTTCTGCGCCGCCTCATCGAGGCATTGCGCATGGTGCGGGGCAATGCTCGCGATTTGACGGTTCCGGTGCCGGGGAGTGAGGATTTCGCTTTCTTAGCCCGGCGCTTGGGCTACAGCAACAAGCCGGAAGCATTGGTAACCGATCTCAACCGGCACATGGCGAACGTGTTAGCTTTGCGCCAACGCCTGTTGGGGTAAAACCTCGATAGCCCACAATTTCAATTTCTGGACAGAAAGTGTCAGGTAGATAGTCAGTGTTTTAGTCCTACCGCCCCATCATCCCTAACATCACCTGTGCGGTCTTGAGAAGGATCAGCAGGTCCAGATACAATCCCTGGTGCTTGATATAGTAGAGATCATATTGGAGTTTCACCAAGGAATCATTCACCGAAGCACCGTAGGGATACTTGACTTGCGCCCAGCCGGTGATGCCAGGCTTGACCGCGTGACGTACCCGGTAGAAGGGAATCTCTTCCGCCAACCGGGCTACAAATTCCGGCCGCTCAGGCCGAGGACCAATCAGGCTCATTTCCCCTTTAAGCACGTTCCAGAACTGCGGCATTTCATCTAATCGCATCCTGCGCAGGAAACGCCCTACAAGGGTAACGCGCGAGTCGTCTTCCCCTGCCCAGACAGCCCCCGTTTGCTCCTCAGCGCCCATGACCATGGAGCGGAACTTGAGGAGATCGAAAAGCTTACCCCCCTTTCCAACTCGGGTTTGGCGGTAGAACAAATCGCCCGGTGACGTGAACTGGTTCGCTAACCAGATGAAGGGAATCAGAACAGCAAGAAACATGCTCCCGAAAAGGGAAACAATGATGTCGAACAAGCGCCGAAGGGCTAAATACAGCCGGAAGTCCGAAGGCCTGGAAAGGGGCAATACCGCGTTAAGGTCCCGCCCGACATGCTCCACCGGCACGCGACCGGTCATCTGTTCATACAAACTCACCATGGTGGTAATGGGAAGTCCCATTTCTCGACATTCGAGAACGGCTGCAAATAGCCGGTCACTGATGCGCTCAGAATGCGTGATGGCCATCACCAATTCATCAGGCTGGAGCTCTTGCACCAAGTGAACCAGGTCCGTTCCTTTACCGAGGACAGGAATACCCTGAATGAAGGTATCCTCTTTCTCTGGATCATCATCAACAAACCCCACCAATTGGTATCCGGTACCTTGATAAGGATTACTTGTATTTGTTGCCGTTTCGCGAATAACCTGGGCTAACAGACGGCCCGCCCCGCCGCCACCGATCACTATTGCGCGTTGGTGAAAAGCGGGCTGGACAAAGACCATAGCATAAAAGAATCGCCACAATATAATACCTACCAATGCCGACAAAAAGAAGGTAAAGATCTGCAGCCGGCGGACTGGGAGCTCCGGCGAGAAAAAGGGGATAAGAAGGTAAATGGTGACAGTGATCAACACCGTCGTTCCAGAAGCCGAAATGGATTGAAAAACATTGGCGGCTTTAGCCAAATCATATATCTCAAAAAAGGAACCAATCAACAACCAAATTCCAGAAAGTAACAAGATATACCAGGGCAAACGCTCCCAGAACCGCGCTAACGGTGCTTGCTGAGAAGATAGTAAACGAGACAGCAACGCCGTCCCGTTTAGAATGAGCAAGTCCACAACGGCCAGCAGTATTTTACGCTCGGCGAAGCGCAACGTAAACCGCGATGTTTGCCTCTCCTGCAGGGGAACACTCTGCCGGCCATTTCCTTCTCGTCGAGGAGTACCAGAGGGTGGGCTTTGTGTAATGTTACTCATCTTATTCCGATTTCCTGGCTGACAGTAAAACATGCACGATGCGCTCGGCGGCATGGCCATCACCGTAAGGGCTGATGGCCTGGGCCATCCGATCGTAGCCAGCTGTATCGTGCAGCAAGCGCTCAGTTTCCGCCACAATGCGATCAGAATCTGGGCCAACCAGTTTAGCTGTGCCTGCCTCGATAGCCTCAGGACGTTCTGTCTCAGTACGAAACACCAATACCGGCTTGCCTAAAGCCGGCGCTTCTTCCTGAATGCCGCCAGAGTCGGTGAGGACAAGATAGGCTGCGTTCATCAGGTGCACCATGACATCATAATCCACGGGGCCAGTGAGCATGATGCGCTCCACACCATCAAGAATACGATATACAGGCTCTTGGACGTTGGGGTTCGGGTGGACAGGATATAAGATAACGACATCTGGGTTGCGTTCCACAAGTGACTTTAGTCCGATACAAATCTGTTCGAAAGGTTCTCCAAAGTTTTCACGCCGGTGGGCTGTGACCAAAATCAACTTCTTGGCCGAGTTATCCAACACATCGGCCTGAGACAGCAAACGACGGGCGACAACAGGCATAGGATGACGAACGATCATGTGCAAAGCATCTATAACCGTATTTCCGGTCAGGAAAATGTTACCTTCCCACACGCCTTCCCGTAACAATGCCTGACGAGCGGTCTCGGTGGGGGCAAAGTGATAAGTGGTGAGCACGCCAGCAATACGACGGTTGATCTCCTCAGGAAAAGGAGAGTAACGATTGTGGGAACGTAACCCAGCCTCAATGTGCCCGACCGGAATTTTACGATAAAAAGCCGCCAGCGCCGTTGCCATAACCGTCGTTGTATCTCCTTGAACCAGTACCACATCTGGGCGCTCTTGCGTCAAGACAGCACTGACGCCAGTGATCACCCGTGCTGTCAGATCGGAGAGCTGTTGACTGGGCTGCATTAAGTTCAGGTCAATATCAGGTGTGATGTCAAAGAGATCCAACACTTGATCCAGCATTTCCCGATGCTGAGCGGTAACACAAACGCGGGAGAGAACGCGTTCATGGTTTTTTTCAAGTTCTAAAATTACTGGAGCAAGTTTGATCGCTTCGGGGCGGGTGCCGAAAACACTGAGCACTCTAAGCATGATGAAAACTTATCCCTGTTTGATCGTCATCTCACGCACGGCCGACGAGACACCTGGCCCGAAGCGGGCTGAGGTTTCGATCTTGTCCCAGTTCTCTTGAAACCATTGTACTGTGTTGGCCAAACCTTCTTCGAACTCCGTATGAGGTTCATAACCAATGAGAGAACGTGCTTTGTCAATGGAGGCCTGCAAACGCGGATGTGTGTCCCACTTGCGTCGTTGAGCAAATTTAATGCCTGCCTTGTCGCCGGTGGCATCAATAATCATGTGCGCCAGATCTATGATGCGGGTCTCCCTACCGGAGGCCAAGTTGAACTCCTCCCCCACAGCGCTTTCCATCACACCAGCGTGTAGCAGACCGTCCACGATATCACCGACGTAGGTGAAGTCCCGGGTTTCCTCCCCTGTACCGGTAATAGGCAACGGCAGCCCTTTCATAGCCCAATAGATGAAGTTTGGAATCACGTTACGGTACTGACCGGGCACCTCGCCAGGGCCATAAGAGTTGAAGAAACGCGGTTTGACCGTTTTTAGACCATAATGGTGGTAGAAAAAGTTACAATAGAGCTCACCCAGCATCTTTGTGATCTGGTAAGGCGTGCTTAAATGCATGGAGATGAATTCCTCCTTGAGGGGCAAGGGAGCGTCACTTCCATAGATGGAGCAACCGGATGATGCATAGACGAAGCGATCCACCCCGGTAAGAACCGAATACTCCAGCAAGCGCAGGGTACCCATGCCGTTCACTTCCAGATCGATCTCTGGATGGTCTACGCTATTCTGGTTGGCAAAGAAGGCAGCCAAGTGGAAGACAACCCGAGGTCGTTCGAAGAAAACACGCTTGAGCTTCACCTCATCGCGGATGTCCCCTTCAACGAAAAGAACTCCGGGCAAGGAGGGGATATTCCACCGCTCCGCTGAAGATAAACTATCTAATATGATAACGCGAGCCCCGGCCTGAGCCAGGGCACGGGCGAGGTTGCTGCCGATGGCACCAGCACCGCCAGTGACTAAAATCTTCTTCCCTTTGTAAAACTCTACATAGTTTCCATCTTGTTGCATTGGTATCCTCTCTTAAGAACGGTTTTCTGCAGTTGCTAAAAGGACTTGTTCAAAGATGTATTCATAGCTTTCGATAACAGCCTGTGGGGATAGATATTTTTCTACATAATGACGGCCGTTTGTGCCAAGACGTTGGCGCAAATTGGCATCTCTATAAAGAGACAAGATTGACTCAGCAAGCGCTTCGGGTTGTTCTGGAGGCACACAAATTCCGCCTTGCGCCTCCTGGATCAAGCGGGGAGCATCGCCATCCAAGCTGAGAGCGGCAATCACCGGTAACCCTGCAGCCATGTTACTCCATATCTTGGAAGGTACCACTGGTGTTTTAACTTCGGCGTGCAAAGTGGCCAACCCGACATCAGAAGCATGCAGGACGTCAGGGTAGCGATCTCTGGGCTGTATAGGCAACCAAGTTACATTGGGCAGTTGCATCTCGCGGCTTTTTTCAACCAATCTCTTTTTTTCGACGCCATCTCCTACCAAAAGAAAGTGAATTGATGAATGTTCAACTAAGAGATGCGCTGCCTCTATGATGACGTCTAAGTCTTGTGAGAATCCCATGACCCCCGCAAATGAAACGACAAACTTGCCATTGAGTCCTAGTTTACGACGCAGTGCATTTTCTTTTGGCCCTGGCCGGATGAATCCAACGTCAACAGAATTGGGTACAACGAACGTTGAATCTGAACGTCCACCCTGAGCCAAGACATGATCGCGATTGCCCGGCGAGTGGACAGTAATGGCATCGGCACGGCGATATAGGAAGTGTTCTAGGGCCTCAAAAAAAGCAATGAGCAGCCGTCGGCGGAGTAAACCCAAATCGATAGCGCTCTGTGGGAACAGGTCTTGCACGTTGAAAACGAAAGGCGTCTTCCGCAGCCATCGCCAGGCCAGGGCTGTAAGGCCTAATGGTAGCGGTGGTGAGTAAACTAAGACGACATCAGGGTGAGGCACACGCATTCCGGCCAGTGTAGTAGCCAGGGCAGAGCTAAACTGCCACAAACCACGGCCAATGGGTGTATTACGGGCGATCTGGGGAACTGCGATGCGATACACAGATAAGCTATCTACATTTTCTTTCAGCCAACGGCGGCCTTGATATTGGCTGACATCCTCTTGAACATGATACCCCGGAAAGCCTGTTACAACGCTGACAGTGTGTCCTCTATCAAGAAATGTTTTGCCCAGCTCGTAATAGAGATTAGCGGCAGAACCGGTTTCTGGTGGGAAATATGCTGTAAGTAGAAGGATGTGCACGTTTTTTCACCAACGGCCCGGCAACTGGAAGTTGCGGGCCACATTATGCAAAGCCGGCCTGCGCGGGCTCATAGTAGCCGCCGAAGGGCAGCTTCGTAACTGAATAGCCCGCAGTTTCCAACTGCCGGGCATCTCAGCAGTGGACCTCGACCAGTTGCCCAGTTCGAAGCGATTCCATGGCTGCAAATGTGGCTTTAGTCGTAGCTACGTAGCTGTCAAACGGAATAGGAAAAGGTTTACCTTCACGCAGGGACCCAATCAAAACTTGCATTTCTACACGGTGGCCCCGATCTACGCCAGTCAGCAAATTCCCCATTCTTTTGTGCTTGCCTGCCTGGCTCCAAAGGGCAGTCCTGAAATTCTCGATGACGCCCACAGCACCGCCGGCGAACACCTCCACTCGCTCCCGCTGGTAAGCTTTATCGCCCAAAGCTGTGTAAATGATATTACCAACGCTGCCATTGGCCATAGTAAGGGTGATTGCTACGTTATCATCGGGGATGATCGCTTCACTCTCGGCACGAACAGCACGGGCATAGATACTGGTCGGCATGGAACCGGTTAACCCTTGGACCAAGTCCACAAAATGACACACCTCCCCGATAATGTTCCCGCCACCTTGTTCGGGATCGTGCACCCATACTTCAGGGGGGATGTAACCAACATTAGCCTGCACGGTGACAATCTTGGGTGTGGTTACGCTTTGCATATGACTCAAGAGAAAAGTGGTTGTCGGCGCAAAACGGCGGTTGAAGCCAACGACAAGTGTTGCGTGTTGCGTATTGCGTGTTTTCTGCTCCTGATATGCCGCGACAACTTTATCCAGTTGTGCTGGGGTGATAGCCAACGGTTTTTCGACAAAGACGTGTTTGCCAGCCTTGAGGGCTTTGCTAACCAGGGAGGCATGGCTGCCGTGGCGGGTAAGAATCATGACCAGATCGATTTCGGGATCGTTCAGAATCTGGTCAATGTCGGTCGTGTAATAGGCCAGACCATATTTGCGGGCAATGTGCTCTCCGCTAATGCCTGTGGAAGTCGCCACGGCCCGCAGTTCGGCTCCTTCGATGCCTTTCAGGGCCGGGAGCAAGGTGCCTTTGGCGAACAGGCCCGCCCCGATCAAACCTATGGAAATCACAGATTTCGCAGATTGCATAGGTTTATGCTCTATTTTGTGTGGCGGTTTGTGTTTTCGATCGATGCGACGAGCAAGATCTGGCTGCTCTGGGTATTGGAGAATGACTCCGATGATTGGTTCCTTGCCTTCCAGGATCATCTCGTAGGCTTCCACAGCCCGATCGATAGGGAAACGGTGCGTGATGAGGTGTTCTACCGTTGCCTTGCCTTCGCTGAGCAACTCCAAGAAGTGAGCCATATTGCGCTGGGCGGTCCAGCGAACGAAGGAAAGTGGATAATCCACCTTTCCTGCCTCGTAGTCGGGATCGTACATCCCCGGGCCCCAGGCCCGACTGACGACAAAATCCAGTTCCTTCTCGTAGAAGACCTTACGGGGAATGTCCAGTCCCACCAGGCCCGGCACCACAATACGGCCCCGCTCACGCGCTAACTCCGCTGCCAATTCAATAGGATCGTTGGTTTTAGTACTGGCAAAAATGATGACAGCATCTGCCCCATGACCATCGGTGAAGACGTTGACAGCACCTGCGACATCATCCTTGCCGGTAACGGCTCCACCATGGGCACCATGTTCCAATGCCATCTGAACTTTAGCCGGAACAACGTCAACTCCGAACACCTGATACCCAGCGGCAAGCAGTATTTGCATGGCCAATTGTCCTAGAAGCCCCAACCCCAGCACCACCACCCGTTCACCAAAAGTAAGTTTTGCTATGCGGATGGCGTGCATGGCAATACCGCCTAAGGCCACAAAGGAAGCGGCTTCGAAACTTACGTTGTCTGGTATCTTGACAGCCAGGGTTTGTGGCACACGCAGAACCTCAGCATGGCTGGCGATGCCGCTTCCGGCACAAGCAACTCGATCCCCTATAGCGAAACCGGTAACGCCTGCTCCGACCTCCATAACAACACCCGCAGCACTGTACCCCAGGGGCACCGGCGCATCAATCCGGCCCATAGACTGGCGATAGGCCTCCCCCAAGCCCTCTGTGCGCACTTTGTTAATCACTTGCTTGACCAGGTCAGGCCGGGCCACGGCCTTACCCAGCAAGCTTTTCTTGGCTAAGTCCAGCATATAGCGTTCAGTGCCAATACTAATGAGAGAATCCTTATTGCGAACTACCAATTCGGATTCAAGCACATTCCCCAGCACAGGGACCTCGGCAAGTCGTAACTCGCCGGTCTTATAGTTTTGGAAAAGCTGTTTCATTGTCTCAGGCTCTACATCTTTCTCTTAAGCAACCATTGATAGTAACGGTCGAAATTCTGCTCCGCAAAAATATCTTCAAAGTCCCTTCGCGCACAACGAGACAATTCGGCGAAATTGTCTCGTACAAATCGAACAGCCTCTATAAGCTGCTCAGGAGTTGGCTTGAGGGGGAACAAGTACCCATTCTCTCGATGACGGACATGTTGTGAAAGTCCAGGTATATCACGTGCAATCACAGGCGTACCTGCCCGGAAAGCAACCGGGACATTGCCGCTCTGAGCAGCTTGGCGATGCGGGAGGAACAACGCTATGCTCTCAGCTACCGTATCTGTGATCTCCTCATCTGCAATGAGTGGCTTATTAACCACTGTGAGCATCTTTCTATCTTGATGTGGCAACTTGTCAACGGCCCTTTGAATGTTAGATCTTGTAATTATCTTAAACTTCAAGTTCTCCCCCAAAACAGTCGCGCTGTGGACGAGTGTAAGAAAATCTTCCGGTCCGCGACTTTTGTTTAAGTTACCAACCAGAGAGAGATATCTTCTATCATGTGATTTAGTGCCCAGTCTATTAGACAGCAGAATCGGCGCAATGTGAACCATTCCTGGATAATTCGGATAACGACTCATGAATAACTCATGTGCGTGGGATGATGGGAGAATGATATCGCTTGTATGCCCCAACATCTGTGATTGCATCCATTCAAGCAAGGCGATCATAATACCGCGCGTCGTTCCATAAGAAGACCTGTCAGGTACATATGGCTCATGCAAATAAATAGTCCGGATGCTGCGAGGGTAAAGATGCTGAGCCTGTCGGATAACTATTAGATTTAAGGGGTGCGGATTATAGAAGCAGATAAAGTCGGGCGGCGCACTGCTAAACAAGGTTCTAATACTCCGCCAGCCTCCGAGCAGGTAGTTCAGTGAATCCGCCATAAGGCTCTTCATTGACTCCGACTTGGTCAAGAAGAAATGATTGGCGGGTGACGCTCCAGCAAGCTTGTTGTATCCCCAAGACAACAAATAGTTGATCCTCCACCCTCTTTTCTCCATTTCTCTTCCGAGTAAGGTAAACTCTTTGTATAGGCCGGGGTTATACTTAAAACTACAGAAGTATCCAATCTTACCTTTAGACATCACTCTCTATACTTTGGAATAAACCAATAAATGCTTCGCCATGTTGCCATGGGAGAATGCCGAAAGCCAATAACGGCAAATAGTTAAAAATAGCGAAGGGAGTACTACGAAACAAAGGAATACCAGATAGGCCAGTTGTCCCTACCCGTATAGGCTTAAAACCTACCCCTTTCACCATTTGCACCCACACTTTGGGGGAGAACAAAGATACATGATCGTCACGCCAGCCGGACCATTTTTGCCCAATAAGACGAGCAGCCACACCTTTCGGGTTGGGCGTTGCAATTAACAAAAACCCTCCAGGTACTACTACTCTGGCAGCTTCTTTTAGGAATATCTCAGGATGATATAGGTGCTCTATCATGTGAAGTGACACTACAACCGAGATAGAATTACTTGCCAGTGGCAACTTTTCCGCGTTCCCGCAAATAGACTGCGAAAATGAAATCTTGTCGCCGCGTCCTTAAGCAAGCGATAGTCATGCTCTACCTCCACATACTGCGCCTCAGAGATCCACTTCTCCAGAAAACCTATCAGAGAACCAGTTCCACATCCTACATCAAGTATTATCGGAGAAGTTTTACCCGCGGGAATAGGAAGAGTAAGTCTCTTCAGCAATCTCCTGTAATACCTATAGGCAAGCCATAGCTTGTAATGCTGAATCAGTGCACGCCAACTGCCCTTGCGTGGGCTTTGGTAACATGAAGGTTGCCCAAAATCAACCGAGGTCTTGTTCATAAATGCTCTTTCTACCCCAAGCAATTTGGGAGCACAATTCACTGGTCATCTTGGCAACGCGATTCCAACTGAAACGCTTGGCGGCCAGCCGAGAGGCATTCTCTCCCATCTGTACACGCATGGAATCATCGGACAGCAAGGCGCTTAATGCATTCGCTATTTGGCGAGGCGAGGTGTCAACCTCAATGCCAGCGCCAGCCGCTGCAACCTCGGGGACATGGCAATTCTTTGTCAAGATAACAGGCAGATGAGAGGCAAGTGCTTCTAGAACTGTGATGGGGAAGCCTTCAGAGTAGCTGGGCAGTACAAACACCTCCGAGTGTCTAAGAAGGCCAACCTTCAGATCACCAACTACAAGGCCTAGAAATAGAGTGTCTTCGAGTAGGCCCTCATGGTAGGCTTGGTGTTCTAACTTTTTCCTGTAACCATTCTCATCAGGGCCGGCCACGACCAGAATGGCATCTGCATGTTGGGCACGAACCCACTTGAAGGCGGTCACAAGCGCTGCTATCCCCTTTATTGGATGAAGCCGCCCCAAGAAAAGCACGATCCTTCGGCTCCTAATCTGAGGGAGCTTCTCTTCCAGTTGTCTTCTTGTAATTCCATTCGCAAACCTCCTTACATCAACCCCATTGGGAATGACTTCGATCCGGTTAGTCAAGCCAATTCGGCGTATACTGTCAGCCTCTGCTCCGGTCAAGGCCACAATGGCTGCAGCCTGCTGAAAATACCGCTTGTCGAAGAAATGCCAAAATAACGCCTTCCTGAGCCTCCGTCGTCTCCAAGCCCACGGATTGAAATTTCCCTCAGGGTAGGCAAGATACGGAATACCTGCCTTGAGGCATTCCCGCGAGGCAGCAGGACCGACATACGTCCAGCTACTTCGAATAATAACAACATCATATGCTGCCACGCAGGAAGCGACTTCCTTTTGTAAAGATGGTGAGTAAAAGGGAATGGGCGAAGCTTTACGCGAGCAGTAGATTACGGGGACACCATCCCATTCTGTCTTCGTATCAAGCACAAACGAACTGTCACTTTTGTCCGCCGTACATACGGCAAAGACATGATGCCCCTGTCGGATCATCGCCTTCGCCACTGCGTGGGCCGTTACAGCGGGACCACCATAGCGCCAAGCGGGAGGGAAAACTGCAGACACACTGAGAATCTTCATGTCCAGTGTCTTCTTATTGCTGTTCGATGGAGCGTCATACTGATACCTTCTCTGCCTTGGCGTCTAGGCTACGAGGGATTAACGATTTAGCGTCTTGGTGAGGTTTAGGGTTGAGCAACGAAGAGGTCCAAAGCGTTAATGCGCCCAAGGTGTCTGCTTCTTCCCCGTTTGTTGTCTCCCTGGCTCTATTTCCCGTCATTTGCCCCGGCTCATTGAAAAGGTATGTACGGGAAGTCTACTCTATAGAGCTCTACGGATAGAAACTTAGGTTAGTCATAGTATTACTCGGCAGAAGCTACGCTAACCGCGAAGAGTTTAGGCTTTGGTTGCGGCCGTAGGCTGCACTATGTTTTCCCTCTACTGATCTGAATTGCTTGCAGGAAGGCATTTGCATAGTACTCTGGAGTATACTGCGCCACGGAGGCCGAGATATCTTTCCTGCGTGCCGCCCAAGGATGTGTGACTATCACCCTTCGAAGTACCTTAGTCATTCCTTGAGTATCTTTTGGGTCTACGATAATACCATTCCGGGACACATGAATTAAATCATAGCTGCTGCCGTCGTATCGAGAGCCGACGACAAAGAGCCCTGCAGCTAACGCTTCACTCAATACGATCGAAGCTGCATCATGCAGTGTTGGCATGATAAATACATCGGCTAGTGCATAGTAACGCACTAATTCATCTCTTTGTTTGAACCCAACGAACCGAACGCGCCCCGCTAAGGCTTGTTCAGCGAGCATTTCTATCTGACCACGCATGGGTCCATCGCCCACGACTGTCAAGTCCCACGGTAAGTCAAGAATCTGTTGCAATGATTCAAACAGCTCTATAAGTCCCTTGTCTCGGGTGAGACGTCCAACGTAGAGAAGATGAGGTTGCGGTGATAGATTTGCTCCCGCATCATTTGAGGCTCGATATTGCTCCACTGACTCCCTAAAAAACGTCACATCACCGACATTACTGCCAATGGCGATACGCTCTGGTTCAACACCATAAGAAATCAGGAACTCTGCTGCTTTGTTGCCGTAAGCAATATATGCCTTGGCACCGCGAATAAACACCTTACGCAACAATGAGATTGGCCCGTGACGGAATCGGCCCGAGAATAAGGTACTTCCGGACCACAAGACAACAGGCACACGATGTAGTTGAGCCCACGCCCACCCTATCCAATCTGAGATCGTTGTGTATCCACCAATGATCACCACATCTGGTGATAGCCGTTGGAGGGTGCGAATTAAGCCTGGATTAAAATGAAGTGCCCACTCAAGTCGCGAGGAAAAAATATGCCAACCGTTCAGAACGGTATAGTTGAAAATAAGGTCTTCATAATGAACATCCCACTGTCGGTTAGACTCACGCTCGCTAAGAAAAACAACAGAGAGCTGCAATCCACGATGACGAGATAGGGCATTAAGAAGCGGGACTCGATATGGGGTAACCATATTGGTTATCAAAGTAATTCGGGTGCTCATTGCCACTGCGTACTCCTTGTCTCCCTGTCTTTCAGCTTGCCAACAATACTCCATTCACAGTGACATTGTAGTTATTGCAAGTTTAGTATATGTTTCTGGATGAGATCTGCCGTCTGGGAAGCAGCTGAGTTGCTCATCATTTCTCGCGCCGCGGCCAGTCCGTTTTGAACAAGAGTGTGTCGTAGATTTGCATCCTGAACTAAGGTCACGATTGCCTCGGCAATCGCCTCGGGATCCTTGGCAGGGACAAAAAACACCTGTTCCCGATCCGCAAAATGTTGAGACAGTCCACTAACATCAGTGCAGATAACTGGCAGTCCATGAGCCATTGCTTCTAGGATCACCCGCGGCAATCCTTCGTTCAGAGAAGACAAAACAAAAATATCCGCACTTACATAGTATTTCCACAATACGGGGCCGTTTGGCACATAGCCAACCAGGTCAACGAAAGGCCGCAAGTTGAGTTCTTCTAGCAAACGCTCCAGCTCAGGCCGCAACAGCCCTTCACCCACGATCGTTAGCTTCAGATCAATTCCACGATCACGGATAAGGGGTAGCGACTGAATAAGATATGGATACCCTTTACGCACATTGAGATTACCAACGGCAAGTAACTGGATTGTTGCTCCTATTTGCTTTTCCTCCCGGCCAGGGATGCTTTCAATGTTTAAGCTGGTTAAGGGGTGAGTAATATACGTGGCACTGTCGGGATACGCATGTTTCTGGAGAAGCGCTGTCCCGGTTACTAAACGAAAGGCTGCCTTGCGGGCAATAGCTCGCTCCAAAGCACCTGCGATTTTGATGTAAGCGCCGATTAAGAATCTCCGGCGCCAGCCGGACCAGCGAAATGAGTTTGGCGCAACACCAGCCCAATCAGAGCCTATGTAGACCCAATATGGCTTCCTTAATAGCAAGCAAAACAGCCAGGCAATGACAGAACGCATACCCACCATGAAAATGCCGACGAAATCACTGGCGCTAATTGCCTGCCACAGCGAGGGCATACTACGAAACCAGCCGAATACTGTCCGAAGGATACCAGGGTTCGCCACGCGTGTGAATGGGATCTCGACCACCTGCACATTAGGAGCAGTAAATTGGTAAGTGAACTTCGGCCAATTGTTGTAAGCAGCGTGGTACCCTTTTCTCAACACTGTAGTGACAAGCTTTAATTCGTCGAAATGAGACGCTAGTTCATCAATATAAGGACCATCACCGTTATGAAAAAAGGTACCCCGTCCATCTTGAATGAAGGACGCTCGGCTCACGATCCCGATTTTAGCCATAGAGTTTCTCTACTTACCCTGTGAATAGCAACAGCTAATCTCCTCTTTCCGCTTCTACAGCGATTGTTCACTTTTCTCATCTCGCAAGTTAAACACAGCTCAACGGTTCGGTTAAGAAGCATTGAATGAACATTGCAGAACACCCCTATCTTCCCATTCCTACCAAACGGCCAACCGTGAACATGTACCTTCCATTACTTCTCCTCCCCCAAATTAACCTGGAAGCGAATGGAATTCAAAAGTATCTTCTTCAACATAGCAACAACTCGCACCAGCAAGGGGGTGCTACCCCACCGTTTCCTACTAACAAAATTATCAGCATCAACGTGCCTGATCATAAACGGTGGATGCCGCAGGGGGAACTGCATCTCAACAGTTGGCACATCCAAATACCAACTTTTCTCAGCCGTGTGGGTTGCACCCTCACCAAACCCAATGTTAGAAATCAGATTCACTGTTGGCACTATACTTAACCAATTATTGATGATAGATGTGAAGAACCACTGATAATCCCAACAGTAATTCTTGCTCTCGTAGACATACTGGAAACGCTGAGACCAATAGCGTGCCCGCTTATTTCCAAAAAGTGCCTGCAGCCAATCATTGTCTCTAACCTGTGGCCACAAGCTCATATCAGGATCAAACAGGTCCATGGATCTTTTCCAAGTTGCCCAACCCCAAGGAAAGAAAAAACGGGAAAAGTAGTAGCTATACATGGTCCGATTCCGACCAAACTGGAAGTTTGACCCTAGAATAGCCCCGACTCGCGTATCATCACGGTACTTTTCTAATAATTCCTCGCTAAAGCGAAAAAAAGACCGGTTAGGCAAGCAATCATCCTCTAAAATGATCCCTTTCTCTATCTGATTGAATGCCCACCGAAAGCCGCTAACCATCCGCTCCTTAGGTCCCAAGTTGACATCGGCATAGTTAGTAATAACTTCGCAATCCCAATCCACTTGCTCTATAACAGACCTAGCCTGAGTACACTTCTCAGCTTCCTCCTGCTGTCCCTCTCGTGGACCGTCGGCCACAACCAGTAGTTTTGGGGGACGCACTTTTGCAATCTCATCAAAAACGCGAGCGGTAATCTCTGGTCGCTTGTAAATGAACAGGAGGACAGGAGTGCTCAGTTGCCAGCTACACACAGTTAGTCACCTTCTTTCTACTTCCCACTTTACTTTAATGGTATCTTCTCAATGTCCTGGGGTAGGGGCAGATCTTGTACCTGTCCAGAGGGGCGACCACAAGGGCTCGCCCCTACTTTGTGAACAGATACCTTTAATGTATCTGTCAAATCGTTTCAAGCATAGAGATGTTTACTCAACAAGCCTGACAGCGCAACGCGTTATTCGACGTGGAGCAAAACAGAAACCACATGTCGATACATCCTCACAGGCCCTCGTATATCCGGCCAAATACATCCAATGAGAGGTTAGCTTCCGCAAACTGCCGGGCTCGCAGTCCCATCTCAGTACGCTGGTTATCACTCATATCCTTGATCTCAAGGATGGCTCGAACAAGTTCCTCCGGATCACGACGGGAAAGGACAATGCCACACCGCGCTTCCTTTACAATATATCCTTGGTCACCCACATCGCTGACGACTACTGGCCGGCCGGCAGATAGATAAGCCGACAGCTTAAAGGGATATTGCGTATCCGCAACCTTGCTCACCAGCCGAGGTGAGAGAAAGAGATCACATTGACATAGTTCCTTAGCTGTTTTCTCCCGATCCAATTTACCCAAAAAGGTGGCGTTCCGTAATTGAAGTTGCCGGTACTTGCTTGGCGAAAAGCCAATGAACTTAAAAGAAATATCGGCTCTCTTCCCCAACAGCTTGCAGGCCGAGAAAACGATGTCAAGCCCTTGCCAGAAGTTATCGTTACCAGAGTAACAAACGATAAACTTGTTCCTTTTCTGCGGTTCCCCGCATTTGAACAGATCAACATCAACCGGGCCCCATGAAACAAAAGTTTTATCCTCGCTGGCTCCATATTTAGTCACTAAAAACTGTTTCTGGGCTGCGCTCATCGACAACACCCGATCCGCGCGTTTGACAGCGAGCTTATCGAACCATATAAACAGATAGCGTAGGGGGATCAAAAACCAACGAGCTTGCTGCTGCTCGAATTCAGAAATACCATGTAGCTCTATGAGCACCTTGACGTTTCTATGCCACATCTTATAGGTTAGAATGGGTATTATCCAACTACTACCGAAAGCATGTATGACTCGCGGTCTCTCATAGATGAGATGATACAGAACAAAGGGGAAGGCGAAGAATAGGAAAAAATAGTACATTGTTTCGATCCGTCGCAACCCGTACGGAAGCTTCTTGATCCGGACATTTTCTCCCCAGGCTCCCTCAACAAAAGAAATGACAGTCACAGAATTAGCTCTTTTGGCTACTTCTGTGATCGTCAACAAGGCTCTGATCGGTGTCCCACTGAGCAAATTGAGAGCAACAGGACAGGCGAAAAGGATATCACTCATATACAATACTCACCGAGCAGTGCAGCTATCAGCCAAAACCATCGCTAAATGAGACCTCATTCTCTATTCTCTTCTTCAGGTTCACGGATAGTCCACCCCGCTTGGGAGCGCAAGGCATGGGAGAGGCAAATAATCTTCAATAGCACCTGGGCAGGAAGTTGCAAACTTGGATGGAATAAAGGCAAAGTGTCCAAGTGCCGGCGTAGATGCCACCAATCTAATGGCCGCTTTAGACCTTCAGGTGTCAGTATATAAGTTGCATCACGCATTCTAAACAAATACTTCAAACCGCCAGCCAGTTCTACATTGCGCTTAGCCTCTGGCCCCTCGAATACGCCAACAGCACCTCGGTTGTAATGGGAATAGTCATGGTTTTGGTGAACTGCCATAACAGATGTCGTTGCATCAACCACTGCCACACCTAATTCCCGTGCCCGGTATAGCATCCAATTGTCCCAACCAGCTCGACCCACAGCAAAGTTCGGGACAGAACCTAAAATGCCCGTAGGAAAGACAAAGTAATCCATAGCTTTGTGCGAGTACAAAATACCTTCTCGCCGGACACGAGAACGCAAGCGATCCTCCCACCCAGAGTCAAAATTCAGCAAGCTTGTAACATCCAAGTTCCAGCGCCGGCCAACCATCAAGAAACGACGCTTATAATGAGATAGGCGTTCAACGGCTTGCAAAAAATCACTCATCAAGATTATATCGGCATTGCTATAGCAGAGCAAAGCATGTGTGGTTAACCGCTGAGCTTGCGCAAAGAGATCACTAATAAGAGGAGTTCCATATTCATTGCGCTTTACCTCGCCAACGTAGCGGGTACCAAGTTCGGCAGCAGTTTCGGCGACACCATCCTCATCACCAAAAAGTATCACTTCACATTCAGGGCATAACTTCAGCCAGCTACGGATAGCATTTTTCTGAATGACAGCAATATGACCGCGAAATGGTTTAGGAGCAGTAAAAATAGTTAACAAATGTCCTCACATTCTCTTTTTTGCCGCATATGCGCAACAAATGTGTTAAGTGTGCTACAAAAGTACTGCGATTGATTTCCCTACAACTCTGTGAAAATTCATAGTATTTGCAACTAAAACAACAGGGATATTACCTAACACATCTCAACAGTGCAAGGCTGAATAGTTACAGAATTCTCTCACGGTGAAGAAGCACATTTAGGCTCGATACGCCACAGAATGATAGGATCGATGGATCGATTGTTTCCAAAGTTATATTGCCAACGCAGAAGTTCGTTATCTTTTTGAACAACTAATTCTCCTGCCGCTTTTTGATACAGGCTGCTCCAAAACTGTACCCTCCCTGTATCGTAATGATCTTTTAAGACCTTCTCAGGAACCAATGCGAAATGGATGTCATTATAAAAAAAATATTTAACGTGATAATGGGCAAGATAACAGCCAATTCCGTCAACAACGATCTCGTCCTGGTAAGTATAATCACTGATTAGACCATCAAGCGGCAAAACAGGGCGTCCTGACCAATAAGCGAGGCTCCCAGGCAAATCAGTTGCGAAGATAGGAGCGCCAGTGGGTACTTTTGTTGCTACTCGGGTGAATTGAGCGAGGGGAACCTGTTTCCCCGGAGGCAATCTTACAGATTTATGCCATACGAAAAACGCCATCACGCCTACAAAAACAAGCGCTGTCAAAAATAGTAAGAGATCTGAAAGAGACTCGCTACCGTGAATAGACTGTAGTAGTTCTATTATGTGGTTAGAAATATCAGCTACAATAAAAGCAAGCAGCAAGGTACCCAAAGCGTAATACCAATGCCAAGATACACCGAATCTAGTAAAGAGGACCAGGTAAACAGATTGAATCACAGTACCCAAGGCAAGCCCACCGAAAATAACATGCTTAATACGCCACGAGTGCGGTCCACGGGCTATTACCCAACCAAGAACCGCGATAGCCAAAAATGCATCTATTTTACCCAGCCAACTCAAAGCAGATAGTCTGGGGCCAACAACGACTGGAAACGAGCTCTTGATAGCCCCACTGATCGGCACTAAATGACCAAAGTTTACTACGTTCCATAACAAATATGGAGCTACAATGACTACGCTTGTTGCAATCAGAACAATCCACCATAAGATATTGACAGAGTGACCATCCTTACTTTTCCATGAGGAGGAAAACTTATATAAAACAAACATGACAAGGAGGGAAAAAGTATAGAATACATTATCTAACCGAGAGAGCATACAGATACCAAGCGCAGAACCGAAAGCTAAAGAAGAGAATAATGACGCTCCCCATTTGCTGCGCTTTTCTATCATAATGAGTATGCTCGTTGACAACACAATGGACAACGCCGACAAGTGCGCTTCTGTGCCTAAGACGCCAAGCCCAGCCAGATAACCTAATACTATAGGCGCAGCAAGATATGGCCGCTTAATACCCATTGTCCAAGACTGGGTATAAAAAAGAATAATAACACCCACCGATAATGTTGCAGCCATTAAAGCAACTATACGTAAACCGGCATTACCACCATCAGACAGTCGCACCACAGGAACAAGCAGTAACACCCATAGTGGATGGTATCCATTTGTAGGAATTATACGGTTAAAGGTGCTCCCGTAGCCAGCAGCTATATTTTGGGCCGTTACTAAGTAAAAGTAGGCATCGCCCGGCACAAAATTGATCGGCCTATTGACGACAGCACTAAATCCGCCAATCAGCGCTAAGCCTGCGGTTAGCCAAGCGATACGCTTTGGATTACTCCACTGCTCTCGCAATTGTCTTAACAAAGCTGTCTTCTCCATAATTGTTCCTCAAACATTGGCACTTACGCGTATAAACGCATACAGACTATCGCTATATCAACCCCTTGGAACGAGCGCTTCGCCCTGAAGCACTGTTTCAGTTCACCATCAAGCCTAGCACGCTCCGATCACAAACGTAGGCTGTATTTGAAAGCAACCCTGTTTCCGATCCGATCTCGTCCAACATCATTGATGAGAAGATAGCACACACTTAGCAGAGGCTGTACCCTCAATCCAAATGATGCCACAATTCTTCTCGTGTCACGGTGCTGGTACCCATTTTGCCTACAACGATCCCGGCCGCTTGGTTGGCCAACCGCGCTGCATCATCCAGCGACGCGCCTGTAGCCAGCGCCAAAGCTAAAGTGCTCACCACAGTATCCCCGGCGCCGGTGACATCAAAGACATTGCGGGCTACGGCCGGAATATGCAACGCTGCCACATCAGGACGGAAAAGCGACATGCCTTCGGCCCCGCGAGTAATCAACAAAGCATCCACTGTGGCGATCTGCATAATCTGCCTCGCCAACTGTGGGATAGGAACTTCATCGGCAGCTTCCCGGCCTATGGCCTTAAGTGCCTCACGGACATTAGGGGTCACAATAGTAGCGCCGCTATATTTTGCATAGTCTATGCCCTTTGGGTCTACAATGACTGGCTTCTCCATTTCTCGCGCTGCAGCGATCACCTTGCTTGCCAGCCGGGGCGAGATGACTCCCTTATCGTAATCGGCAAGAATACAAGCATCTACGTCCGGTAGCTGTCTTCTGGCCCAAGAGAGGAGTAACTCTTCGAGCTGAACCGGCAAGGCGAGACGTTGTTCCAAATCCATCCGGGCGACCTGCTGGTGGTGGGCCATGATCCGCGTTTTAGTTGTCGTCGGTCGAGAAGAGTCAATAATAAGCCCCTCGGAGCTGACCCCATATCGTCCTAAGACAGACGCCAACGACTCCGCCGAGCTATCTTCACCAGTCACTCCACCTAAAAGAGCTTGTCCGCCTAAGCTAACGACATTAGCGGCCGTATTGGCTGCCCCCCCGGGCAAGAACGTCCGGCGCACAACTTCGACAACCGGCACCGGCGCCTCCGGGGAAATGCGCCGCACCTGTCCCCAAACGTACTCATCGACCATCACATCGCCAATAACAAGAATACGCTTGTTTAGAAAGGAATCAACAATGTCCCGCACGACTATCTCCTCTCCCCAGCAGCCAGTTCGCGGGCCGGCGCCGAGATATAAGCCACAACAGCATCCCAATCTGTAGCTACGTAATCCGGCGCAACTTTAGCCAGGGAGGATGGCGAGTGCCCAAACAGAATTGTCCAACAGCCAGCTTGTTTCCCTGCTTCGACATCACTGAGCTTATCGCCTATCATGAATGACCGAGACAAGTTAATCCCCAGGTCTTCCGCAGCCTGGCGCAACATCCCCGGCTCTGGCTTGCGGCAGGGAGAATTATTATCCGGAGAGTGAGGGCAATAGTATGCCCCGTCCAATTGCACACCGTTTGCCGCTAATTCAGATATCACCTGTTCGTGAACTGCTCGCGCCTCTTCCGGGGTAATCATTCCCCGGCCAACGCCCGATTGGTTGCTGACAATGACCAGCAAAAAGCCCAAACTCTGCAACTGGATCAGTGCAGTGCCTACACCCGGTAGCAAACGCACCTGGTCCGGGTCGCGGGGATATCCCACATCATCGATAAGAGTACCATCCCGGTCAAGAAAGACCGCCGGCCGGCCAGCTCTCCCCATTACCCCTTGTTCACCTCACCGCGGATTCGCCGGATAATATCAGACGTGGATGCACCGGGATACAGCGGCAAATACTCGATCCGACCGCCATAAGAGGCGACAACCTTTGCCTCGGGAACAGGCTTGCCGGCCGGCGGTGCATAATCCGCCCCTTTACAGTGAATATCCGGTTGGAGTTTAGTAACAGCAATCTCTGGTGTCAATTCAGAGAAAACGATGACGTAATCCACCACCTCCAAAGCAGAAAGCACTTCGATGCGTTCTTCCGCCGGCATAATAGGTCTATCCGGCCCCTTGAGCCGGCGAACCGACTCATCACTGTTGACGCCGACAACCAAGATGTCTCCAAATTTCTTAGCAGCCTGCAGGCTGCGCACATGCCCCACATGCAACAAGTCAAAACAACCATTTGTCCAGACAATCTTCTTTCCTTCGCGTCGCCAACGCCGGCGCAAGGAAAGAAGTGTCTCCCAATCTACGATTTTTGCGATCTCCCCCGGAGAGGAAGAAACAAGATTTCCTCTGGAGAATAAATCGGCATCATCAGCCTGAAAGAGCATTTTTTCAACCACATCACAGAGGATGTGGCCGACGGTAATGTGACATTCTTGGATTCGCGGCGTGTTGCTGGACGGAATGACAATAGGCAGATCAACTGCTGTTGCTAAGTCGCCGCCATCACCGCCAGTCAGACCGATGGTAGACAACCCTTTCTTGCGTGCTGCTAAGACGCCGGCTATCACGTTAGGCGAACGACCGCTGGTACTGATAGCAATGACAACATCCCCTGGCCGGCCCAGCCCTTCAACCTGACGGGCAAAAACCTGTTCAAAACCATAATCATTGCTAATGGACGTTAGGACAGAGGTGTTTGTCGTCAGAGCAATGGCCGGCAACGAAGGACGGTGATGGACAAAACGGCCTACAAATTCAGCGGCGATGTGTTGGGCATCAGCAGCGCTACCGCCATTGCCGAAAAGAATTACCTTGCCGCCAGTCGAGATGCAATGATGAAGCGCCGTCGCTCCTTGGAGGACAACATCCAAACGGGTGCGACTCAACTGAGTGCATAATGTTGCACTTTCTCGCAAAGCATGCACGACCCGCTCACGTACCCAGTCGGCACTCATATCAGTCTGATACCCCTTCCGCCGGCAACATTTTTCGCACACAAGCGATTACTTGTTCCAGTGTGACTCCCAGAATGCAATGAGGCTCAGTGGCCACACAGCCGTCCCGGCAAGCAGGGTCGCGAGGCTGCGCCGGCTGCAGAACGCAATGAGGGACACCCCACGGTCCGAAACGGAGCGGCGAATTTGCGTGCAAAGGTGAACCTGTCTGTGGGTGACAGGAGATTTCCACCACCGGGACACCAATGGCAGTAGCCATGTGCATGGGGCCGGAATCATTCCCCACGTAGAGGTCACATCGTTTCAAAAGTGCACTCGCCTGCCG
>WFQT01000367.1 GCA_015486895.1 Anaerolineae bacterium | reverse complement strand
GCCTGCAACGCCGCTACCGTAGCTTGCACGAAGTACGGCATAAATGTCAACCGCACCCCCTTGGCGACAAAAGCATCTTTGTTTGCTGCTCGGTGAGCCACCACCCGGCTCAGATCGGCCTCCATCACTGAGGTCGCATGGGGTGATGTGCGTTTACTCATGACCATGTGCTCGGCGATAAGTCTCCGCATGCGAGTTAATGGCACCACGATCTCATCCGCACCGGCTGGAGCAGCAGTCGGTGCAGCCGGGGCAGGCTTGGGCACCGTCGGCCGCGGCGGAGCCGCTTTGCGCGCCTCGACATAAGCGAGGATGTCTTTCTTCGTCACCCGACCGCTGGCTCCGCTACCTTTGACCTGTGTCAAGTCCACGTTGTGTTCAGCAGCCAAGCGGGCCACTACCGGGCTAACCGGTGTGCGTCCCGCCGCCGGCGATGTCTGTACAGCCTGCTGAGCCTTGGCAGCCGCCACAAGCTCATCTGTAGGCTTGAAGAGATCACCGCTGCCTGGCTGTTCCCACGGAGGCCTCTCCTCCGCTTTAGCGGTAACCTTTTGCTTCTTCAGGTAAGCAGTCACGTCCCTCTTGGTAATACGCCCTCCGGCACCGGTCCCCTTAATTTGTGCCAAATCCAGGTTGTGTTCGGCAGCCATGCGAGCCACTACCGGTGTAACTGACGGGACTGGTTGCGCCTTGGCTTCCTCTGCTGGTGCCTCTTCCGCTGAATGCAAGGCAATTTTCTGTGGCACTCCGCCGATATCTTCCCCCTTCTCGCCAACGACGGCCAGCACCGTTCCGGCCTCCACAGTCTTGCCTTCCGGCACCATGATGCGCAAAATCACACCGTCCGCTGTGGACGTTACCTCTGTGTCCACCTTGTCGCTGCCGACTTCTAACACCGGGTCATATCGCTTAACAGGCTCTCCTTCTTTAACTAACCACTTGTTGACACTGCCCTCAACAATACTTTCGCCCAGTTGGGGCATGACGATATATTCAGCCAATGTTATGCCTCCTCTTCCGGATCAATAAGCTGCTAAATCACGGATCTGGTCTGCGATCTTCGCCGCGTTGGGCATGAAAAAGTCCTGCATAGGCGGGCTGAAAGGCACAGCCGGTATATCAGGCCCGGCATAGCGGCGAATAGGCGCGTCCAAATTCTCGAAACCCTCGGCAGCGATAATAGCGCCGATTTCAGCTCCAAGACCGCCGGTAAGATTATCCTCGTGGACAATCAGCACCTTGCTTGTTTTCTCCACAGAGTGCAAAATTGTCTCCTTGTCCAACGGCCGTAAGCTGCGTAGGTCAATGATTTCTACGCTGATGCCCTCGCGGCTGACAATTTCCGCCGCTTTTAGCGACTCGTGTAACATGAGGCCGTAAGCGATCAATGTCATGTCCTCTCCTTCCCGCACAATGTTGGCCTTGCCGATGGGCACGATATAATCTTCGGCCGGAACCTCTCCTTTGACCAACCGGTAAATCTTCTTGTGCTCGAGGAATAGCACCGGGTCTGGCGCTCGTAGTGCTGCGCGCAGCAACCCTTTAGCGTCATAGGGCGTGGAAGGGGCCAGAACATAAAGGCCGGGAACGTGAGCAAAGAACGCTTCCACCGACTGGGAATGATACAAACCGCCGCCGATACCGCCGCCGTAGGGGGCGCGAATCACCATCGGACATGTATAGGCACCGTTAGAGCGGTAACGGATACGAGCGGCCTCGTTCGCAATCTGGTTAAAAGCGGGAAAGATGAAGTCAGCAAACTGTATTTCACAAATGGGATGCAAACCGTTGATGGCCATGCCGATGCCAATTCCTATAATAGATAGTTCAGAGAGAGGACTATCTATAACACGCATGGGGCCGAACTCTTCATAAAAGCCTTGGGTGGCTCGGAAAACTCCTCCCCTCTTGCCGATATCCTCGCCAGTGATGACAATGGTGGGATCGCGGCGCATCTCTTCCAGCATGGTATCGTGTATCGCTTCAATTATGGTTTTCACTGCCATGGCTATGCTCCTTCGCTATCAGGCATTTCTTGTCAGGGTAATTAGCTCTCAACCGGGCAACGGCCCATAGACTGGGTAAAGCGCTTCCTCAGCGGCAGGGTAAGGCGCATTGATGGCATAATCTGTGGCATCATTCACCTCCGCCATCACTTTGGCCTCGATTTCTGCTTTTTTGGCGTCGTCTAGCACTCCCCGCTTGTAGAGGAGCTTCTCGAAGTTTAAGATGGGATCTTTCTTTTTCCACGCTTCCACTTCTTCCCGGCTGCGATAAGTGCGGTCATCATCATCGCTGGAGTGTGGTACGGGCCGGTAAGTTATAGCCTCCACCAATGTAGGACCCTCACCATGGCGAGCTCGGGCCATCGCTTCCCGCATCGCGTCATACGTGGCCAGGACATCGTTGCCATCGACGCTGACGCCGGCCATGTTGTATCCTTTGGCCCTATCGGAGACGTGCCCCACCGCCATTTCCACATTTATCGGCTCGGAAATGGCGTACTGGTTGTTTTGGCAAAGGAAGATCACCGGCAACTTGTGGATGCTGGCCCAGTTCAACCCCTCATGGAAGTCGCCCTGACTGGTGGTGCCTTCGCCAAAACAGACCACCGTCACTTCGTCGCTACCTTTGATTTTAGAAGCGAAAGCCGTTCCCGGTGCCTGAGCGATTTGCGTGCCCACCGGGCTGGAAATGGTTACCAGTTTAGAGGGACGGTAGCTGAAATGCTCCGGCATCTGCCGCCCCCCGCTGCTCACAGCTTCTTTTTTGCCAAAAAGGCCTAACATGAGCATGCGAGGCGTCATGCCTAATGCCAGCACCATAGCAATGTCTCGGTAGTAAGGGTACACCCAGTCATGTCCCTGGCGAATGGTGAAAGCAGCACCGACCTGTGTTGCCTCATGGCCGATGCCAGAAATGTGGAAAGCTACTTTGCCCTGACGATGTAACACCCACATCCGCTCGTCAAGGCGTCGCCCCCGCACCATAGCGTAATACATCTCCAAGAGTTTGTCATCAGTGAGTTCTGCCGCCGGGGGCAGAACAGATTCTTTACTTCCCATGGGAAACCTCCTCTATGCAGATTGATCTGTCATCGTTGACGTCATGTTATAATAAGTATTTCGGCTTATCTGGAGCCACGAACTATAAGCGTGTTTTATTACACGGCCTCTTCCCTATCGACCTGACTACCTGAGAGATGATGGTCACCCCCGTGAGGGGAGAGGGGTAAAGTTAAAGAGTGTCTCTGAAAAGTTTTTATGTGATGTTATCTCCTTTCTTTGTATTACCACCAAAAAGTAACGGCCAGCTCCTGAATGCTGGCCGTTGTTATAAAGCACAATTGTTGTACAACAAGATAATAATGGGTAGGACAATACTGGTGCCAACTCCGATAGCCTCGGGGTCGGCACCGGCTAACAACAAATAGAGCTCAGTGCCGCTGGATTTTTCCTGCCGAAGTGGTAACCCTGGCCTGTAGCCGTTACCGTTCATATTGCAATATCTCCATCAGGATGCACGTTTGATGCTAAAGCTGTTGATATTATAAGCTAAAAGCGTCAGAAATCAAAACGGCACCCCCATATAAATGAAAGAGTAGGAAACGAAAGTTTTGCATTAATATGCGCTGGCCAACTATGACTTCTCTTCTTCTGAACCATCCCGGTAGGGGAAATTAGCTTTGACAGCAAAGTACCTTTCCGTTAAAATGAAGCCTAAACCCACAGAAAGTCAAAGCCCGGCACTTGCAGTTCAAGATGAATTACACAGGGAGCGTGTTGGGGTGGGAAGGAGCACGACTTGGTCAATGCGTTTCGACACTTAGCCCGCCTGAGCGAGGGAGCCGGAGGTAAAGTTTTGGGAATAGCTCGGGTGGCAGTCTGGCTGGATTATGATGGCAGTTGGGGTGGCATCATAGAGCCGCTTTCCGGGGAATTGCCTCGGAGCGTCACTATCACTGGCGATCAGACCATCTGGTACCTGGCGCTGGATGACGGTCGCGAAGGAACTATCGATGTAGTGCCCTCACAATTTGAAGCTGACGGCGCACACCCTTTGACGTTTTGTGGTCGCGGCGAGCTGACCCGGCCGGGGGAGATGCAACGTGGCTAATTTGAATGTCGAGTTATTAGGGCTGCATTTCCGCAACCCGGTGATCCCGGCTGCCGGGCCCAATGTTCGCGATGGCGTACGCCTGCAAGAAGTCGCGGATGGAGGTGCCGGCGGCTTACTTTCCAAAACCATTTCGGTGGATGCCGCCCCGGTGCCTATGCCCCACATGGCAACGGTACGGGGAGGTTTTCTCAACACGGAGTTGTGGTCAGAACTGCCGCCGGAGCGCTGGCTGAGCGTCGAGTACGATTTGGCCCGGCAGGCAGCGGACGCCATGGGCATTCCACTTATCGTTAGCTTGGGTTATTCGGGTTCAGAAATCGCCCAATTGGCACCCAAAGTGCGCCCCTGGGCAGACATGTTAGAACTTTCCACGCACTATTTAGGCGAAGACCCCCGGCCAATGATCGAAGCAATTGACGCCGCCAAGTCGGCGGTGGATGTGCCTGTTTTGGTAAAGATGAGCCCATTAGGCCGGGAGATGAAAGCGGCGGCTCAAGCCGCTGCCGAAGCTGGCGCCGATGGCATTAGTGCTACCAATTCGTTCGGCCCTGCTTTTGGCGTGGATGTGGAAACAGGTTACCCACTGATGGGTGGCAAAGGGTATGGCTGGCTCTCTGGCCCGGCACTGAAACCGCTGTCACTGCGCTGTGTGTACGACATTGCCCAGGCGGTTGACCTGCCTATCATTGGCGTGGGAGGCATTAGTAGCGGTGCCGATGCCATCGAATTCATCATGGCCGGGGCGACGCTGGTGGGGGTTTGTACCGCTGCTATCATGCGCGGTAACAACATTTACGGCAAGATCGCAAGTGAAATCGACGTCTGGCTGGAGGCCCACGGCTATGACAGCGTGGAACCAATTCGGGGTGCTGCTTTGCCGGCCAGGAGGGTATCCCATGGCTAATTTACGCGTGGAAATAGCAGGTCTATCGTTTCGCAATCCGATACTACCCGGCGCTGGCCCCCAAGTGGACAACGGCGAGAAGCTGGCAGCAGTGGCCCGCAACGGCGCCGGCGGCCTGGTAACCCGCACCATTGGCTTTCTACCTGCACCGGAAGCTGATAGCTACAAAGTGGTGCGCGGCGGCTATCTCAGCCGGCCAATGTGGTCATCGCTTTCAGCGGAGCAGTGGGCTGGACAAGAACTACCTCTGGCCCGGAGGGCGGCGGATGAAGCGGGGATACCGTTGATCGTAAGTGTCGGCTACAACGCTGCCGAAGTGGAACAGTTGCTCCCTGGGCTGCGCGATTACGCCGATGGGATCGAGTTGGCAACCCATTTCCTGCGCCCGAACTCAGCGCCGATGCGAGATCCTCTCGCCGTTGTGCGAGAAGTGTCACAATTGCCTAGCCATTTCCTGGCTCATGACACGCAACCGCTGGTGGAGGCAGTGCAAGCGGCAAAAGGAGCTTTTGCCGGGCCAGTCTGGGTCAAATTGAGCCCGTGGGGGCAGGAAGAAGTACTACGTGTGGCGCAGGCGGCAGTTTCTGCGGGGGCGGACGCTCTGGTGGCCACGGACTTGCTGGGTCCCACTTTAGCGATTGACATTGAGCGGGCGACATCCCTTTTCAGCGATGATGTTTACGGCTGGCTTTCCGGTACTTCGTTGCGGCCTACCGCGCTGCGGGTGGTTTTCGACCTGGCGAGAATGTTCCCTACAATGCCGGTCATTGGCAGTGGTGGTGTTGCCCGGCCGGATGATGCCGTGGAGATGCTCATGGCCGGGGCCTCCGCAGTGCAAATGACTACCGAGGCGCTGCGCCGGGGTCCACGCTGGTATGGCCGTTTGGCCCAACAGCTTTCCGGCTGGCTGGACAAGCATGACAAAGCAGATATCGCTGCCATCCGCGGTCAAGCCGTGTGTCTGTGGCAGACATTGTTACCGCACACCGTTTCTACGCCGCCGCTCTACAAGAAAGAGGCTTGTATCGGCTGCAAGCTATGCGAGTTGAGCTGCCACTACCACGCTATCTGGATGGAAGGGATGGTTGCAACCTTGGAACCGGATCTCTGCTTCGGCTGCGGCCTTTGCGTGGTGCGCTGTCCCACCGACGCGCTGACGATGCCGCGAGTGCAACGGGACGGGGTGGTGGTAAACCCGCGGAACGGGGAGCCACTACGGTTTTGGACCCTGGGGCTGCCGGCGGAGTGATGGTGCGCTTGAATTTGCTGGTGGTGATGCCGTTGTAATTGTTTAGCCGTCATTCGACAAAACGCTGATGGCGCATTTTCTGTCTGATTTTCCCCTCACATAGCTTGGCCATGTCGGGTACTAATGCGATACGAGGCCAAACGATTTCGGCGGCCAGTAAGCTAACCATGCCCGGCCGATGATGGCATCTCGGGCAACCGGCCCGAAAGTGCGGGAATCCATGCTCATGTTGCGGTTGTCCCCCATAATGAAATAGCGTAGCGCTGGAATGCGCTGGGGGGCTAAGTAGCCGGTGGTGGCGTGAGTCAAGTAAGGCTCCGATAAAGGCTTGCCGTTGATAAAGACTGTACTGTCGTGGATGGCTATTTCCTCGCCTGGGAGGCCGATGATTCGCTTGATCAAGCGCACATTGGGGTCTATGGGACTCTGTAGGACGACGACATCGCCGCGACGAGGTGGATGTTCGCGGTAGCTGATTTTCTCCACCACGACGCGCTCGTTGCTGTAGATATTGGGCTGCATGCTTATTCCTTGCACGCGAGCTGTTTCCCCGACAAAAGTGATAATCAGCAGGGAGAGCAAGATGGCAATGATGGTGCTACTGGCTATGTCCCATATGAAGTGGCCTATGGCCTTCCGGGCACCGCCGGGCCCCTGTTGTGATTCGGGTGCCGGTTCAGGCGAGAGAGATGTCTGAACGTCGCTCATCCTCTTTGACCTCTTGTTCTGGTTATGAAAGAGAAAGGGATAGGCTGATGCCTGTCTATGCAAGGCATCAGCTTGGTCGCGTTACGTTGGCTACGATTTTAGTGGGAGGGACGGCGGTTCCGCCGGTTACTCTGGCGTGAGCCGCTCCGGGAGCCGCCGCGTGACGAGCCACCAGAATGGCGGGATGAGCCTGATGGTTTGCGGTCTCGTTCTCGTGCCTGCTCCGCTGTCCACCCCTCTAACACTGCTTGCCGGCTCAATTTGATTTTGCCGGTGTTAGCGTCAATGTCGATTACCATGACCATGATCTCGTCCCCGACCCGGACAACGTCATTGATGCTTGGCACCCGGTAGTCGGCGATCTGGGAAATGTGGACCAGCCCGTCCACGCCCGGGATGATTTCTACGAAAGCACCATATGGTTCCACCCGTACTACCTTACCGGTGTAGATGTGGCCAATTTCCGGCTCTTCCGTCATGCCCAGGATTTCTTCTTCGGCCAAAGTAGCCCCTTCCCCACTTGCGGCGCCGATGAAAACGGTGCCATCTTCCTGAATATCCACCTGGACATTGTGCTCATCTTGTAGCCGGCGAATGTTCTTGCCGCCGGGGCCGATGACCTTACCGATTTTGTCTGGTGAAATGTGAATGACCTCAAGCCGCGGTGCGTATGGTGAAAGTTCCTGGCGCGGTGCGGGGATGGCGCTGAGCATTTTCTCCATAATATAAAGTCGTCCCTCTCGGGCTTGGGCCAGTGCTTTTTCTAATATCTCGTATTTCAGGCCCCGCAGTTTGATGTCCATCTGCAAGGCGTTAATCCCTTTGCTGGTGCCTGCGACCTTGAAGTCCATATCTCCCAATGCGTCTTCCAGACCCTGAATGTCGGAAAGCACTTTGTAGCGAAAGTCAGCGCTGTTCGCGTCGCCGTCACTGACCAAGCCCATGGCGATGCCTGCGACGGGCGCTTTGATAGGCACCCCCGCATCCATCAAGGCTAATGTGCTACCGCAAACGGAGGCCATGGAGGTCGAACCGTTGGAAGACATAACCTCGGAAACCAAGCGCAGCGTGTAAGGAAACTGATCGGTAGGAGGAATCATGGGCTCTAAAGCCCGCTCGGCCAAGGCGCCGTGGCCGATCTCGCGGCGTTTGGGTCCTCGCAAAGGCCAGGTTTCTCCTGTGGAATAGGGGGGGAAGTTGTAATGGTGCAAATAGCGCTTTGATTCTTCTGGTGCTAAGGTGTCTAATGTTTGCGCCTCTCGCGGCATGCCCAAAGTCGCTAATGTCAGCACCTGAGTTTCTCCTCGTGTAAAGAGGCCGGAACCGTGGGTGCGAGGTAGAAGCCCCACCTCTGCCGAAATGGGCCGGATATCATTCACACCACGTCCATCAGGACGTTTCCCGACACTCAAAATGCGTTCGCGCACTTCACGTTTCAGGATGTCGCCGAAAACAGTTGCTATGTCATAGCTGTCGTATTTTTCGGAGAGCGTGGTGATAGCTTCTTTCTTCAGATCGTCCAGAGCGTTGTTGAAGCTGTGCTTATCCAACCCAGCCGCCAAGATTTCCTGGATATGTTTTGTGACAACCCCTGCTACTGCCTGGTGGATTTCCTCGCCCGGCAAGAACTTGGTAAATTCCCGCTTTGGCTTGCCAATTTCTGCCCGCATTTTCTCCTGCAGGTCGATGATAGGCTGCATAGCTTCGTGTCCTATCTTGAGAGCAGCTAACATAATGTCTTCTGGTACTTCATCAGCGCCGGCTTCTACCATGAGGATGGCGTCCCTCGTTCCGGCGAGGCGCAAGTCCAGAGAGCTATTGGCCATTTCGCTGGCTGGTGGGTTAACGATTAGCTTGTCTTCGATGAGGCCAACACGCGCGGCGCCAATGGGACCGGCCCAGGGAATATCAGAGATGGTCAGGGCAGCGCTGGCAGCAATAATCGCTAAGATATCCAACTGGTTTTCCTGATCGGAGCTAAGGGCCAGCAGGATAATTTGTACTTCATTGTGAAAGCCTTTGTCGAATAGTGGGCGCACAGGTCGATCTACCAGCCGGCAGAGTAGGATAGCTTGTTCACTGGGCCGCCCTTCCCGGCGGAAAAAGCTGCCGGGAATGCGTCCGGCGGCGTAAAGACGCTCTTCATAGTCTACGGTTAGTGGGAAAAAGTCGACCCCTTCTCGCGGCTGCTTCGATGCCGTCGTTGCAGCAAATATGACACTTTCGCCAGCGCGTACGGTGACGGAGCCTCCCGCCTGTGAGGCCAGAGTCCCCGTTTCGATGGCAATCTCTTTTCCGGCAACGGTTGTGGAATAATGGTATTTTTGCATGTTCTTTCCTTTGTGTTGTGTTAGAACGCCCTCGCGGATAGGCAAACAAGAACTCTAGAGAGCGCTTTTGCATGGAGGGCGCTTTCCATCAGGTCGAGCTGTCTTTTTTCACTTTGCGGGCAACAGGAAGGCTGGACCAGGGAGGGGAAAAGGCATGTACATGTGGCGGTACAACGGCCATGAGAAACGCTCAATGGAGGTCAGGGACTGGATGATGGAATAGAGCTTCTTCTACCATCCTCTATTACATCATCCAATTCCCGCCCCAGGCGCTTAAAATGTTGCTCCTCTCTCCTGGGAAGTGTACTCCTTAGACCCACCAAGACGAGCCAGTAACATACCTGGCTCGTCTCAAAGATGAATTCCTCTCTGTGGCTGACAACTACTTGCGTAACCCGAGGCGCTCAATTAACGCCAGATAGCGTTTTCGATCTACAGATGCTAAGTAAGCTAACTGTCTTCTACGTTGGCCGACTAATTTTAATAGCCCACGCCGAGAGTGCGTGTCATGCTTGTGCTCTTTGAGATGTTCGGTCAACTGGCGAATGCGTACCGTTAGAATAGCGATTTGTACCTCTGGTGATCCAGTATCGCCTTCGTGTAAATGGTATTCCTCAATGATCTTCTGTTTTTGCTTCGTTGAGAGAGACACACCTATCCTTCCTTTCTGTCCGTGACCGTTTTACCGCTGGAATACCGTGGCGCGTAAAACAGTCAAATTGCATGCTTAACCGATAGCATGATTAGTGGTTGCTGCCAATGCTGCCCGACTGTAAACGGCCTGTTCCAAAGAGACCTGTCAACAGACATTATGCATATGTCGGGCAACCTCGGGGAGGCTTCCATATATTTATCTGAGCTAACTTTCACCCTTGGCAAACTAATGCTAAGAGCACTCCACTATTT
>WFQT01000366.1 GCA_015486895.1 Anaerolineae bacterium | reverse complement strand
TCCAGGTTGACAGTGTCGTCGGCGCTTTCATGATTGTAAGGCGAGAGGCGATCCTTCAAGCCGGGCTGTTAGATGAAACGTTCTTCATGTACGGGGAAGATTTAGATTGGGCTTACCGCATCAAGGCTGCAGGCTGGGAAATCTGGTATAATGCCGATGTTACCGTCTTGCACGTGAAGGAAGCAGCCAGCAAGCAAAGCCGCAAAGCGCGCTACGAGTTTTACCGGGCCATGGACATTTTCTACCGCAAGCATTACGCCGCCACGACGCCGTGGCCTTTGGATTGGCTCATTCACGGCAGCATCGCCTTACGAGGTGCTGTTGATGTAAGCCAACGGATTATAACTACCTTTGGTAAGCCAACGCAAACAACATGAAACGCTCATATTTATTCTTCATTTTCAGCCAGATTGTCTTTGATATCTGCCTTTCCTTTGTCGCCTTTTACACGGCTTATGAACTAACCTTGCTCTCACCGCACAAAGGGCTCAATTCTTTTAGCACTTATCAGCCGGAAATCACCTTCTTCATTTTCATTCTCTTCTTCATCTTTCTGCTCAGCCACCTTTACCGGCACCAACGCAGTGCTGCCCTTCTGGATGAAATCTATACCGTCTTCAAAGTGACAACATTGGCCATGTTAGTGGCTATTGCACTCATCACTTTTGTCTTTAAGGGCAACCTGGACTACCAGCGGCGCATGCTCGCTTACGCCTGGGTACTGAACGTGCTCTTCATCAGCATCGGCCGTTGGCTACATGCTTCTCTGCAAGCGTCTTTACAAGCAAAAGGGATCGGCGAAGACCGGGTCCTCATTGTGGGCACCGGCGAAGTAGGACGCATGATCCTACAGAAGATCACTCATACACCTAGCCTCGGCTACCGGGTCGTTGGATTCGCTACCACCGACCAGAAGTTGGTGGCTGGATCTATCATGGGGATAACAGTACTGGGAAGCGCCACCGACCTGCCCCAGATCATCGAAGAGAACGAAATAGACGAAGTCATCGTCGCCTGGCCGCAAGCCACCCACCAGGAAATTGTAGGAATAGTAGCTCTCTGTGACCAGGAGAAAGTTGGCATCAAGGTTTTCCCAGATGTGTTCCAGATCATGGCCTCGGAAGTGACCATCGGCGATTTAGGCGGCCTGCCATTGCTCACTATTAGGGATGTGGCACTGCGGGGCTGGCGAGTCACGGTTAAACGGCTCATGGACTTCACTTTCGCTGCCATCGGCTTGGTGTTAGTATCGCCATTCATGCTATTGATAGCTATAGCCATTAAATTAGAATCCCCCGGCCCTGTCTTTTACATCCAGGAGCGCATGGGTCTGGATTCCAAGCCTTTTCCAACGCTCAAATTCCGCTCCATGCGGGCGGACGCGGAGCAGAACGGCCCCGGGTGGACCACAGCCAATGACCCCCGGCGCACTCGTGTCGGCGCTATTATCCGACGCTATTCCATTGACGAACTGCCCCAGCTCATCAATATCCTCTTAGGAGACATGAGCCTGGTAGGCCCACGCCCAGAGCGGCCGGTGTACGTCAACCAATTCCGCCGGAGCATTCCCCGCTACATGGACCGGCACCGGGAAAAAGCAGGCCTCACCGGCTGGGCGCAGGTCAACGGCCTCCGGGGGGACACTTCCATTGCCGAGAGAACCAAATATGATTTATGGTACATCGAAAACTGGTCTATTTCGTTAGACATCAAGATCATCCTGCGCACCATCTTCAACCTCTTTACCGACCGCAACGCGTATTAGTGCCGGCACTTGAGCACAAGACTTCCGTTTAGTCTGGCACGATCAGCGTGCCGGTCTCGCCATGCAGTGCCCGGACGATATTCTCTGGATTGGTGATCAACGCCCGCTTGCCACCGCTCTCCAAATAGCGAATAATCGCTTCAATCTTCGGGCGCATACTTCCTTTAGCAAAGTGCCCTTCTACCAAGTACTGTTTCGCCTCGCTAACGGTCATCTGATCCAGCCAGCGCTGATGAGGCGTATTGAAATAAAGCGCCACTTTCTCCACCGCCGTGGAAATCAAGAACAGATCCGCCTGGACGTAGCTGGCCAAAAGGCTGCTGGCGCGGTCTTTGTCAATGACTGCCGGCACACCCCTCAATTCGCCGCGTTTATTCTCTACCACGGGGATGCCCCCGCCGCCAACAGCAATGACTACCCAGC
>WFQT01000365.1 GCA_015486895.1 Anaerolineae bacterium | reverse complement strand
CTTTTATCTGGCTTTTGGATAAAACCACGCTGCTTGTGCTTTTCTCTTTGGGGCAACAACAAGCCACTGCGCACAGTACGGCGCACAGCGTGGAAGAGCTAAAGCTGTTGCTCAAAGAGAGCTGGGAAAGCGGCGTTTTGGAGCAACAGGAGAAGTTGATGCTGGAAAGAGTCTTTGACTTCAGAAATCGTTCTGTGAACGAGGTTATGTTACCGCGGACGGATATTATTGGCATTGAGGAGCATGCCACCGTGGGAGAAGTATTGCATCTTTATGGAGATATTCCCCATGGCTTGTATCCGGTTTACCGAGATAATTTAGATCACATTACCGGCATTGTAGACATGAATGATCTCTTCCGTCTTCTGATTCAGGATGCTTCCATCCGTGAACGAAGAATCTTGGAGTTGGATATTCTACATAAGCCGCTGTTAGTGCCGGAGACGAAGCCTGTTGGCCCGCTGTTTGCCGAAATGCGGCGCAAGCGGGTGCCGGTTACTATTGCCATTGACGAGTATGGTGGCACTGCCGGCCTGGTCACGGTGGAGGATTTGGTGGAAGAGGTGATGGGCCGTCTTAGCGAGGAGTGGATAGAAGAGACGCCACCGATGCGAACATTGCAGCCGGGGGTATATGATATTCAAGCACAATTGCGAGTAGATGAAGTGAACCAGGAGTTGGGCTTGAATATTCCCGAGGGGGAAGAATATGAAACCGTGGCCGGGTATCTGTTGTACCGGCTGGGGCATATCCCTGTTCCCGGTGAGGCCTATCATGGCGATGGCCTGATTTTCACTACGACGGAGTTGAAAGGGCCTAAAATTGTCCGTATCCGTATCGAGAAGATAAAAGCTACTAAGTAGTCGTCTGAAATTTTCTTCTTGTTTTTCGTGGGAGTTATCATACGCCTACGGCCACCACAGCGGATGGAAATAACACTTCACTCATGTTGTCATTGCGAGGCCCGACAGGGCCGTGGTAATCTCCCTCATTGGCGTTGGAGATTGCTTGACTAAAAAGAGGGTTACGCTGTCGCCTCGCTCGCAACGACATGACTAATTTTGAGGCGTTGCGTTAGCCGGGGGTGAGGTTCTATTTTCAGAGAAGTCGTCATGAGCCTGCGGCCTGCCTGTGCGGGCACGCAGACAGGCACACCCCAGCGGATGAAAACGCCCCCTATCCCCCAACCTTGGGGAGAGCAACACACCCCCAGAATTGGGGGGCGGGGGGCTATTTCCAGAGAAGAATCCGGTGTTAAAACAGTAACTTGTTTTTAGATGGTTACTGAATCTGTGGTGGAGAAATCGGTCTGAGATGGATCGTTGGGCGCAAAATTAGTCTCACCTACTGTATGGGGGCCCCAATCTGGGCATGGCTTGGTCAGACAGCACAGATTGCTATGCAATACGCAGTACGAACTACGAGGGACCGGGAAGAGAAAAAGGAGGATTATCAGTGATACCGACTGTTAGCGTTGCCGAAATTGCCCAATACGAGGGGCAGGAGGTGAAGGTTCACGGGTGGGTGACCCACAAGACCGGCAAAGGGAAACTCCTTTTCCTACGTATTCGGGAAGGGAGCGGTTTTATCCAGGCCGTAATTTTCCGCCCTAATGTTGGCGATGAGCGTTTTGCGAAGGCCAAATCGCTAACACAAGAATCATCGGTGATTCTGGTGGGGAAAGTGAAAAAGGATCAGCGAGCGCCTGGTATCCCCGGCGGCTACGAGATAGATGTCAGCGACATTGAGGTTTTGCAGATTGCTGAGCCTTTCCCCATTGCGCCCAAAGCCCACGGGGTGGATTTCTTATTGGATCAGCGGCACCTCTGGCTGCGCTCTCGCCGGCAATGGGCTATCTTACGCATCCGGGCCACTGTTATCCGTGAAATACGTAATTGGCTGGACGATAACGGCTTCGTGTTGATGGATACGCCCATCCTAACGCCCTCGGCAGCGGAAGGGACGACAACGCTCTTCGAGACCGATTTTCACGGCACGCCGGCCTATTTGACTCAGAGCGGACAGCTTTACAATGAGGCTAATATTTTCGTTTTTGGCAAAGTGTACTGCTTTGGACCTACTTTCCGGGCAGAGAAGTCGAAAACGCGCCGGCATTTGCAGGAATTCTGGATGGTAGAGCCAGAGATCGCTTTTGCCAGTTTAGAGGACTTGCTGGAAATTGAAGAGCAATTCGTCAGTCATGTCGTGCAGAGCGTTTTGCAAAAGCATCCACAAGAGCTGGAATTAATAGAGAGAGATGTTAACAAGCTGGAAAGTGTCGTGCCGCCGTTTCCACGTATCAGTTACGATGAGGCGGTGAGAATGTTGCATGCCGGCGGCTTTCCTGATTTCGCCTGGGGGGGTGATTTCGGCGCTCCTCACGAGACCTATTTGACGGAGCAGTTTGACAGGCCAGTGTTCGTGCACCATTTTCCCACGGAAGCGAAGGCATTTTACATGGAGCCGGAGCCGGAACGGCCAGAGGTGTGCCGCTCTGCCGACCTGTTGGCGCCTGAGGGCTATGGTGAAATTATCGGTGGCAGCGAGCGCATGAGCGATCCGGAGAAGCTACTGGCGGCCATCCGCAAGCACAACCTGCCGGAAGAAGCTTACGACTGGTACCTGGACTTGCGCCGCTACGGTTCCGTGCCTCATGGTGGCTTTGGTTTGGGTGTTGAACGCACGTTGGCTTGGATTTGCGGGCTGCCTCATGTGCGCGAGACGATTCCTTACCCGCGCCTGTTGGATCGCTTCTATCCTTGATGCTCGGTTATCGTATTCGTTGAAGGAGGGTGAACTTGGGCGGCGCCAATGAGAATCCATTGTTGTTGCCGGAGGACTTATCATATCTGCGCACAACTTTTACGGAAGTGCCTGTGCACCATTTCAATTTGCGCGTCGGTGGTCCGTTTTTTGAGGCGCTGAAAACGCCGTTGGGCAAGCGCAGGCGGGGTG
>WFQT01000364.1 GCA_015486895.1 Anaerolineae bacterium | reverse complement strand
GAAGTAATCATCTCGCTGGATTCCGGTTGGCTGGGACAACTACGGCCGGAAATACTGAAACGAGCCTTGCTCATCCCCCAAGCGGATATCATTGCCGAACAGATAAGGAAAGAGAGCCATCCGCGACATCGAGCTTCAACTTTAATTCTCACTTTCCACGAGCTGCCGCTACCACACGCAGAAGAGACCCCCCCAGAAGGAGAAAAGCCTACTGAGGAGAAACCGTCACCGCTGTTCAAGCCGGAGAAGCCACACCTATGGCAAGGTGTCATCCAGCAGGCCAAAGAAAAAGCTCACACTGTCCGCGAATCGATCTTTTCCGCCCCAACCTCGGTAGAGGAAGATTACATCAAGCTGCCACCTGCCAAGCCGGCAAAGAAGAAACGCAAAAAGCCAAGATGGCAGTTGCCTTTCATGATCCGCACACGTTCCCACAAAGACAAACGCCGATCATCCTGGCTATGGGTGCTGGTTATCTTAGTGCCATTGCTCATTGTGATCGGGACCATGGGGCTGTGGTGGAGGGGAAAACAGGCACAGCAAGCACTGTACAAGCAACAAATAACCAGTGTCCAAACTGCGCTCCGTTCAGCCACAGAGGCAACAGATGTCAAGATGCAAGAACACTATTTACGAGAAGCTACAGCGCGTCTGGAAAAAGCGAGAGAAATCAAACCTAACGCCCCAGAGTTGGGAAAGTTAAAGCAAACCATCGCTCAAGAGAGTGACCGTATCAATAAGGTGTTCTACCCTCCATTCAGCTTCTTATTGCATCAATACAGCGGTTCCCACGTCATGCGTCGGCTCCTTGTTGCCAGCAGAGATATTTATGTACTGGACGTGGGAAATGGGAAAGTTTACTACCACAAGTTGGCGAGCTCCCGTGATCAGCTCGAAGATAGCAACGAAGAGGTACCATTGTTACAGAAAGGTGAGAATGTTAACGGCATCCCCGTAGGCGACCCGATTGACTTAGCCTGGCTACCGGCGGGCAGCATTAGCCGCGCTGGGGGCCCCTTAGTTTTAGATCGTAGCGGGCACCTCTTCCTTTACAACGAGCAGTTCGGACCAACGGACGTCAAGATAGATGAAGTGGTATGGCAAAGTCCTCAAGCCATTCGCATCTATAACAATCGTCTATACGTACTGGATCCTGCCATGGGGGAAGTCTGGCGCTATACCAACAATGGAAGCAACTTTGTCAAAAACGGAGACTATTATAAGTACTTTCCGCAGCCTGTCCCCCTGGTAGGCGCTACAGACATGGCTATTGACGGCAATATTTACGTCCTCTTTCCCGACGGCAGACTTGTTTGCTTCTCCAGCGGTCAGGAAAAGCCATTCACAATTAAGGGATTAGCCCAACCGGTGGAACACGTCAAAGCATTTTTCACCAACGAGCTCGACAAGTACATCTACTTAGCCGACGTGGCAAACAATCGCATCGTTCAAATCGACAAAAACGGCCACTTCATTCGCCAGATGAAGCCAGATACCAACAGTAAATTAGATCTGACCAAGGTAGAATCGCTCTACGTCAGCGAGGAGCAGAGTGAAATGTTCATCCTTACAAACAAGGAGCTCTGGCGAGTGCCGTGGAGGTCCACAGGCGGCCAGTAATGAACCATCCCAGGAGAATCATGCTGAAACGAGAAGAAGAAACAACACTTTATCGAGCAGCTCAGGCTGCCAGACGAAATGCTTACGCTCCTTATTCTCATTTCACCGTCGGTGCAGCCCTGCTCACAGAAGAAGGAAAAGTTTATAGCGGCTGCAACATCGAAAATGCCTCTTTTGGACTCTCTGTTTGTGCAGAGCGGGTGGCCGTCTGGAAAGCTGTTAGCGAAGGGACCCGCCGTATCAAAGGCTTAGTGCTAATCCTTTCGAGGGGAACACCTTGCGGAGCTTGCCGCCAGGTGCTGGCAGAGTTCGGCAACCCGGAAATGCCTGTTATCGTATACAATGACGCCGGCGAACGTCGCTCGTACACTTTAGGCGAGCTGCTACCGGAAGCTTTTTCCGGCGAACTGCTTCGAAAATAGCCACAGAAAGGCACAGAAAGACACGGAAGGGTACAAAAATCATTTTCGTCGTTATGTGATGAGCAAGTGCCCATGGCGACTGCTTCGAAAATAGTACGCTGATGACGCAGATGAACGCTGATTTCCGTAGATCCCTAAAGAATTATCTGCGTTAATCTGTAG
>WFQT01000363.1 GCA_015486895.1 Anaerolineae bacterium | reverse complement strand
GGTGTGCCTTTCATGCGTTGCCGGTTGGTGCCCACCCGGCCCCAAATGCGCAGGAGTTCCCACTGGCCAAACAGGTTCCGCTGCCAGAGCAGCAAGTAATACCGGTTCTGGTTCAGGGCTGGGTTTACTTTCCTGAAAAGTAGCCCATGGAACATTTGTTCTCGCATAGTGCCTGGATTCTAGCATATTCCAGGAAAAACAAAAAGCCCTGCTGGTCAGACCAACAGGGCTTTAATTCGTGTCACAAACTCATGGCTTCCAACATCGTGTGGATGGCAGCATGAATCCTCACGAGAGAATCCTTCAGCTCTTCCGGCGTGATGTCGTGAGCACTCAGGTAATTGAGTCCAGTCGGCTCCACGTCGTAGCCTAACGCCGCACACACTGCCACGGCTGAGGCTTCCGCCTCCAGCTCTTCAGTCTTCTTGGGAAACGTCGAGTCTCGATGCAGGATGTTGTGGTGCGCCCACTCGTGGGCCAATGTCTGTAATCGCATGACGCCCGCCCATTTTTCGGATCGACGGTAATAACGTTACCTTGATTGACGCCATAGGTGCCGGTGAGCTTTTTGTAATTTAATGTAGCTCCTGTTTTACGGATACCAGCTTCTATCAGGGCAATGTTGTCCTTCTTGGCGTTTCTGTTCGACACTATCTATCTCGGTCAGCTTTAGCGGCTGGTCGTGTTCTACTTCAACTCTTTCTTGCTGCTTCCTTTTGCGCGTACTGCCGGGGAAAATCGGCACCAGAATAACCATGCCTTTTCCCCCCTTTCCGTACATGCCGGAGATGTCACCCCGGTATTGTTTTTTGTCCTATCGTCCCGACAGTCCTTTGTCAAAAAGGCAACCGTCAGCAGAGCAACAATGGTTATTGGGTATCCCCCACAGCAATGCCAGGGTTGGGACCGTGCTGTTGCGCGCAAGGGCATTTTTCGCCAATGTGTCCCCGCGACGTACCGTGTAAGTGCTTCTGTTAGCGTGGGCCGAAGACCCCGCTATCACCATAACGATTAGCAGTAATGCAATAGCTAATTCATCGTGTCACCTTCCTGATATAGTTGCGTATTATCCGCCTTTCCACCACTACATCTGTGTGATATCACGCCTGAATCCCCAGAAAGTTCCCGGTAATTTCTGACCACCTGAAATATTTGTTTTCACTGTTAACAAATACCAAATGCTTATATAACGTCTGAATTTCTGGTGGTCAGAAATTCGCAGGTGGTCAGAAATTATTGTGCTACAAGCTCCCTATATGTGGTGGTTTCGGATTTACAGATATTTCATTGTGTTTTCCGAGTCTTCTTGCCGATGCTCTATCTCGCCGCTGGCAATGTAAAACCGCAATGCCTCCTTTAGCAACGCCGCTCGTGACCCCTTCGGCGTGCCTAAAAACGCGTCAATGACATCGTGATCTTTGTCTAAATCAAAGGTCATTGTCATTGAAAACCTCATTCTCCTTGATGGGGGCCTGCCGACGCGGTGTGTGCTCACCCTAACGTTCTTGTCATGGTCCATGGCTCTATCGATTCTTTTGTCAGTACACTCAGATTACAAATGAATAACTCAACCGGACGGTGCGACTTATAGTACCAAATGCTGGCCTGAGAAACGATGCTGGATTGGACCGCTGTATCCGGAACGACAAAATACAGGTTATCACCGTTCAACAGCATCATATTGTCGATTTTCTGGGCAAAGGCATCGCTTTGTTTTACTGTGCGCTCAACCTCAACGTAGATAGTTTTCTCCCCTTTGGTGGCAGCCAGATCAGGCGCTATCTGATGTCTATCCATCTGAATAACTTGCGGCAACACGTCTATCACATAGCCGAAACGGTGTTCGAAGATGTCCGCTGTGCGCAAGTTGAGCCAGACGTGTTCTAACCCTTTATGCCGACGAAGCAATTCGTCCAGTTTAGGCAAAACTGCCGGACGGTTGAAATAGCGCTGGTATGCTTGCATGCCCGCCTCTGTCAACCGCATCAGATAAGGCGTGTTGCCGCGTGCATCTGGTCGCGGTTTCAATTCCTCTAACAATCCGGCATCTGATAATTCACGGAACATACGATAATTTTTGCTGGAAATTTCATTGTCAGCAATAAGTGTGTCCATTACGACAGAACGCAGGCAAGCGCCGGTGCTTCCCAACACACCCAGGACAGCGATAGCCGCTTTGGAAAGTCTCTGCCCGCTTTTGCCGGGCGATTGGAAGGGCCCTTTTTCATTCCGGTCGATTTGGCCGGTCTGTTGGGGCCTCAACTGAGCTGCCCTGATATTGTCGTTCAGCATCCGAATCTCTCGCTGCAATTTGGCAATTTCCTGGTCTTTGGCTGTAATTCGACCTTTGAGAATGGCGACTTCGCCGGTGGCGGTTTCGGCGGTTTCTTTCCAGATTTGAGCTGCCTGTAGATCCGTCCGTAGCCGTTTCATCTCCTTGGGGTCAATCTTGGCCGCTCGCGCTCGAATTTCCAGCGCAAATTGCCTGGCTTTCACCTTATCAGTGATAAACGTGGCAAACTCCTCTGCGGTGCGGGGGAGTGTACCCTGTTTCTTTCTCTCATCGTATGCAGCCGGGACCAGTGCCTGGGCGACTCTGTGCAAAGCGGCCATACTGGCGCGAGCGCGATCCTCGGCCATCTCTTTCAACTGGCTCACTGACTCTAATTGCTGCTTCAGAAACAGAGCTTGTGTGTCATTCATTTCAGCATTCTCTTAACGCCTTTTAGGGCATCCAATGCCGCGATCCGTTTCTGCCGGAGCTGTTGCCATCCGGCCCGTGATGGAGAGGCGTTGTAATTTGCTACTGCCGCGCCCCAAAGAGCAAAAGCTTGCAGTGCTTTTTGCAGGCGTGCTTTGACTGGCGTTAGACCGGAAGGGGCAGAAAGGTTTTCCAGGCTCACGGCCAAATCCTGAATACGGTGTAGCGCCTGTGAAGTCTTCTGTACTGACTGTAGAAGTGTTTGCGGTTGTGACTCAGGTTGCTGAATTGGCCCAGCCCCCGGTAGCGGTACACCCTTAGCCTGCACGGTAGCACGGTCAATCTCCACCGCAATCCTATCCAGCTTTACGGCCATCTGACCAGCCCGGTTCAAGAAATCACGTGATTGCAATATGCCGCGAGATAACAGGATAGCACGACCCGAGTAATCATACGGTGTGTGGTAGGCGCCAACGACTGTAATCGAACCTGACAACAAGAGAAAGACTATCGATAGAATGACGACCGCAAAACGTTTGTCTAGCTCCAATTCAATCATGACCTCCCTCCTCTCTAATCTCGGCGGGCGCTTCTTCCAAAATGGCAATGTTGTCAGCGATGGTTTCAATAACGACTTGACGCCGTCCGTCATGGGTCGTAACGTACCTCGACTGCGTCCATCCCTGTATCATGACCTCTGTCTTAACACGTAAACGCTCTAACAACGGCATGAATTTTGTGCCATAAGCGACAACGCGAATAATATCGACATTGCCACCGCCATCATTTTTGGCGGGCTTGTTAGCATCTCGTGGTACAGCGATGCGGAAACTGATCTTGTTCCTGTTGCTACGAGTCAGGAAGAACTCTGCGTCCTGCACAAGTCTGCCGATCTTGATGTCAATATTATGAGTGAATGACGCTACTTTGACCTTATTGTTTATCATCAGGCTTACTCCCCTTCCTGCTTTACAGGCTTGGCGATGCGTTCGTTAGCGTCCAGCCAACCGTCAGCCCAAATGGCTGCCAGAACACCGTCATACGGACAATCGCCCAGGAAATACCCCATGAACCGGGCTCTGTAGCCTGCCAGGTGGATAGCTTGAGCCTTCGGGGGTAATTTTAATAATTTCCTTCTCACACACTATCCCCTTTTGGTAACGCATCAGCGACTTCCAGCCACAGCTCCCACACTGGGATACCGGGGCAGGTAGATACCGACAGCGAGACGCCAATGTTGTCTTCTGCCTGCTCGATCTCTTGTCGCAATTTCGGATGGACGACAATCGCCGCCGGATCGCTGCCCGTAGCCTCGTGGTAAGTAGCCATGGCTTTCTGCAATCGTCGCGACCAGGACGAGCTCT
>WFQT01000362.1 GCA_015486895.1 Anaerolineae bacterium | reverse complement strand
CAGTTGTATTGTCTCTGAGCACCTCTAAAGTGATACGTTTGACGCTGGCATTAGCGGCGGCTTCGTGAGCTCTCTGTAGGAGTAAGTCACCGATGCCCTCGCCGCGCCAGCGTGGCAAGACGCCCAAGCCGGCAATCCATCCCTGATCTCCCCGGCGGCCCATGAGTGCGATGCCCAAAGGCTTGTGATCTCGCAATGCCACAAAGGATAATGATAAATCCATGCCCCATGCTCGTTCGTATTCGTGGAAATGGGGCGCATACATGTGCAGCGGTAAGGGGTAGTCACGGAAGGCGCTGTTGAAAGCAGCTACAATGGTTTCCACCTGCAGTTGGTCGGCGCGCTGGTAACGGAGTTTCATGGTTGTGTTTCTCCTGGTGCATTGCTGAGGCGGGTAAATTCTGCCCGGAAAGCTTTCTGCAGGGCTCGTTTCTCGTCTGCCTCCAAAAAGGCAGATTGAATAGCATTAAGGGCGACTTGCTCGATTTCTTCCTGTGTGAAACCGAAAACGTCCACTAAAATTTTGTACTCATTTGTCAGGCTGGTGTTGAAAAGCGGTGGGTCATCGGAATTGACGGTAACCATCAGCCCCATGCGGAACAAGTGTGGAAAAGGGTGCTGGGAGATCTCAGGGTAAAGGCCGAGTCGGATGTTGCTGGTCATGTTCAGCTCCAGTGGCACCTGGGCGGCTTTCAAGTATTGCAGCAGCCCTGGATCTTCAATGGCGCGTACCCCGTGGCCGATGCGTTGAGCGCCAAGGGATTGTAGCGCTCCCCAGATACTTTCCGGGCCCATGGTTTCTCCGGCGTGGGGGGCAGAGTGCAACCCATGGCGCAGCGCTTCCTGGAACGCGTCAGTGAAAAGTTCCGGTGGCGCGCCTCGTTCGTCTCCACCTAAACCTAGTGCCACCGCAGCTCCGGCTTCATGCCAGGCGATAGCTGTTTTTGCTGTCCAACTGGCGGCCGGTTCCGGCAGGTTACGGGGAATGTCGGGCACCCAGCGCATTTCCACGTTGTACCGTTCTTTAGCTATGCGCCGCCCTTCTTCCAGGCCGTTGAAAATCATCTCCGCAGTGATGCCTTTTTCCTGCCAGACGTGGATGTACGGGGTAACGGTGACTTCACTGTAGCGGATGTTCTGTGCGGCTCGGTTGGCAGCAAACGCTTCTACTATGGAGATGAAGTCTTCTTTATCCTGCATTAAGTTCTGAATGGCCATGTACACGTTGATGAAATGAGAGAAATCGCTAAAAGCGAACCAGCGTCGCAGGCCGGGGACATCATCTGCCGGTAATCTCTGATTATGCTTCTGTGCCAGCCGCAGCACCGTTTCCGGCTCAGTTGCACCCTCTAAGTGAATGTGTAGTTCGACTTTCGGCATTTGCTCGATGAATTGGTGGATTTCCATGGTTTTTCTCCTATTCCTTTGGTGGGTGTGGCGGTAAATGTACGGTGAAAGTGGTCCCGACGCCGGGGCTGCTCTCTACGCTGATTTTACCTCCGTGAGATTCAACTATCCATTTGACAATGGCTAATCCTAAGCCGGTGCCCCCGCCGCTGCGCGGACGAGCTTTATCGGCTCGATAAAAACGCTCAAAGATGTGGGGCAGGTCTTCCGGCGCGATGCCGATGCCTGTATCTTGCACGCTGATCAGGGCGTTGCTATCCTCTTTGCGCCAGGAGAAGATAACCTGGCCGTTGGCCGGCGTATAACGAATGGCGTTTTGGGCTAGATTTAGGAAAAGTTGTTGTAGCCGTCTCCGATCTCCCTGGATGGTGATGGCGTCTACTTGTCCTAAGAGGACTTCTTGCCCCGTCGCCATGGCTTTCGTCTCTCTGTAGACGCTCAATAGCAGGTCATCCAACTCTACCCGTTCCCATTCCAATTGCAGCCCTCGGTCTGCCTGGGCTAGCAGCAAGAGGTCATCGACAAGCCGTTCCATTTGATATGCCTCATCGTTGACATCCCGAATGATGGCATTTTGTTCTGCCTCGTGCATGTCTTTGTGTCGGGCTATCAGTTTGAGATTGCCCCGAATGGTAGTCAATGGCGTCCGCAGTTCGTGGGAGATATCGGCGATAAGCTGTTGTTGTCCTTCAAAGGCCCCTTGTAGTCGCGTCAACATGTGGTTGAATGTGGTAATAAGCTGACCAATTTCATCTTTTTGACTGCTGGGGGGAATGCGTAAGTTCAAGTCGCTGCTGTTACTGATTTGTTGGGCTGTTTCGATGACTTCGTCCAGGGGGCGAAGTGCCTGCCGGGCTAATATGTAGCTGACGAGTCCGGTGATCACTATGCCCAGCAACGTGCCGAAGAGCAGGAGCCGAAGGATGGCAGAGAGGGTACGTTGGGCGTCGTGGAGGTCATGGGAAACGATCACGGCTCCGATGGGTTCCCCGTTGATGAGGATAGGCTGACTGTAAACCAGGATAGTGCTGTTCTCGCCGCGGACAGTGTAGAAAGAGGCTTTGCCATGTAGGGTTTGGGAGAAAATGTCAGTTGGCACAGGGATGATTTCATTTCCCAGATTGGGAGATCGTTGTACAATGTGGTGTCTGATGTCGACAATTTGAATGAAATATTGCGACTGAAAGATACTCAGAGGTGGTAAGGGAGTATCAATTTGTTCTGCTTCATGGATCAGGGCGTTTATCTCTTGAGCCTGCGATGCAGTACTTTTCTCGATTTCAAGGAGAATGGATGCGGAAGCAAGGGTGTAAGTGGCAAAGCTGAAAAGCAGCAAGAGAATGGTAATTACTGCCACATACCAGAGGGAAAGGCGTAGCCTGAGGCTCACTGTCAATCTCCTTAGGTTCTGAGGATATAACCCACGCCGCGGATGGTGTGAATGAGACGCTGCTCGCCATTTTCCTCCAGTTTGTTGCGCAGGTAGCGAATGTAAACCTCTATCAGGTTAGATTCGGCCCCAAAGTCGTATCCCCAAATCCGATCGTAGATGATGTCCCGGGTTAGTACTTGCTTTGGGTTGGTCATGAAGAGGGTGAGAATGTCGAATTCTTTGGCTGTGAGTTGTATCTTTCGGTTTCCTCGCTTAACATCGTGAGTACCGGTGTTGAGTTCCAGGTCGGCATAGCGGTAAACCGTCGGATTGCGCCTCTGTTTCACCCGGCGGAGAAGCGCCCTGATGCGGGCCAGTAGTTCATCCGGGTCGAAGGGCTTGACTATGTAATCATCGGCGCCGCTATCCAGTCCGGTGATGCGGTCGGCTATGGCATCACGGGCGGTAAGAATGATAATAGGGACGTCGCTGACTGCTCGCAGCCGCTTGCAGACTTCGAGGCCGTCAATGCCGGGCAACATCAAGTCTAGGACAACTAAGTCCGGCGGCATATCACGGGCCAAACGTAGCCCTTCGCTGCCGTCATAAGCCACTTGTGTCCGGTAACCATCATAGATGAGGCTACGTTTGATCAGATCTGTAATATGGTGATCGTCCTCAATGACCAGAATCAGTGGTGCTGGCGTCATGTTGTCACTTTTACCTCGCTCTTTGTCTTTATGCCTGGCAACTGCTCATCTTGGTGGTGGTAGGTCTGGCTTAGCCTCCCTAACGTTTAGAAGAAAGCGCTTGTTCCCAATCTGCTTTGAAACGTTGGATGCCTACGTCAGTCAAAGGGTGGTAGATCATGCTTTGTAGAACTTTGTAGGGCACGGTAGCAACATGGGCACCGGCCAGCGCTGCTTCAATCACATGGCGCGGGTGGCGCATGGAGGCGGCAATGATCTTGGTGGTGATGTCATGCATCTCGAAAATGGCCGCAATTTCTCTCACGACTTCCATGCCGTCGTGTCCGGCATCATCAAGCCGTCCCACGAAGGGGGAAACATACGTGGCCCCGGCATGGGCGGCCAACAGTGCTTGATTAGCAGAGAAAACAAGCGTCGCATTGACCCTTGCGGGCCATTCGCTGACAACTTTTATTGCTTTTAGTCCTTCGACAGTGATAGGAATTTTGATAACCACGTGCGATGACCAGGTAACGATATCTTTCGCTTCAGCGATCATCCCCTGGGCGTCATCACTGATGACTTCGGCGCTGACCGGACCGCCGACCAACTCGGCAATGCGTCGGGTGTTCGTTTTCAGGTCTGTTGTTCCTGCTCGCATCATGAGGCTGGGATTGGTGGTCACACCGGTAATGACCCCCCAACTAATTGCCTCTTGGATTTCCTCAATTTTTGCTGTATCTAACCAAATTTCCATCCGAACAATCCTTTCCTTAGTAGTAAGATGATATATGCAAATTTATCAGGTTTATAGTATGATGCGCATTATAGCATACTCAGGAACGGCGTGGATAATAGGGAAGAGAGTTATTGTTTGACGCTCGGACCTGTGTAGCCGCCTGGATTTGACGAAAGGGTTTTTGACGTCGGAGTGGATGCAGAGTACAATGTCACGGGTAGCGCTCTAATTGTGCTGGCATTCCTCGCTTGTCTCTTGGTCGTTGTGATGTGTATCTGCATTGAAAATAGGATGCAGATGCACACAGATCGGCACAGATACAACCAAGAAGAGAAAAATCTGTGTGCGAAGCTTGTGCAAATCTATGCCCTGCCTGGGAGGGTGCTATTTTCATCTTCCGTGGTGGTATCTTTCCAATGTCCTGGGGTAGGGGTAGGCCTTGCACCTGCCCAGATGGGTGACCGCGAGGGTTCGCCCCTACTTCTTGAGAAGATGCCAGTGGTGCAGGTCAACCCGCATGATCGTCTTTCAGGACTTGAGGTCATGGAGTACCGGGCCTGAGTTTTTGTGAGGATGTGTTCGGTTTTTGCCAGTGCATTCCCCGCCAGGAAATATTTGTCAAGGGTTTTATGGTTTTGTGCACTTGTTAACTTAAGGAGAGTGTGTTATGAGTGACAACAGTTCAGTTGGTAAGTTCCCGTTCCCCGGCGTTCCTACTACGTCGGATGGTGCGGGTGCTGTCGTTTGGGTAGAAACGCACATTACCCAAGGTTCTTGTGCGTACCCTATCACATCTTCTACACCTATGGGTATCAACTATCAGGTAGCTGTGGCACACGGGCAGAAGAACTTGTGGGGAGAGACATTGGGGTTCATTGAGCCAGAGTCAGAGCATAGTTCTGCTTCGGCAGCGGAAGGTTTTGCGTTGGCCGGTGGACGGGTGACAAACTTTACATCCGGACAGGGCTTGATCCTCATGAAAGAGGTTCTTTACGCTATTTCTGGCAAGCGATTGCCGGTGGTTTTCAACATTGGCTCTCGTGCCCTAACCTCTCATTCTCTGAATGTGCATGCCGGCCACGACGATGTGATGGGCGTGGCTGACACGGGATGGGGTATTCTCTTTGCTAAGAACGCCCAGGCGGCCGGCGATTTAGCCTTGATTGCCCGCCGGGCTGCCGAGGACGGCAAAACACCTTTTCTAAATGTACAGGATGGCTTCTTGACGACGCATACAGTAGAGAATGTTCTCTTGTCGGAACCGGAGATGATGAAGCAGTTTGTCGGAAACCCCAATGAGAAACTGATTAATCTGATGGACCCGTATAACCCCGTTCAGAGCGGCGTTGTTCAGAATCAGGACAGCTACATGAAAGGTAAAGTAGCTCAACGCTATTACTATGACAAACTGCCGGGCATAGTTGAAGAGGCGATGGAAGAGTTTTTTAAATTGACCGGCCGCCGCTACGAGATGGCGCAGGGTTATCGTATGGAAGACGCTGAATACGCTATTGTCGGCATGGGCAGCTTGATTGAGACTGCCGAAGCGACGGTGGATTGGCTACGGGGCCAGGGCATTAAAGCAGGTTCAGTTAATGTCATTGCCTTTCGGCCTTTCCCCGGCCCGCAACTGGTAAGTTTGCTGAAGGGGATGAAAGCCTTTGTGGTGGTTGAGCGCTTGGATGTGCCGTCGGCACAGTCAAACCCGTTGACGGCGGAAATAAAGGCGGCCTTTGCCGATGCGATTTCCGGCGCGGATAGGTATCCTTACGTTGATCGCATTCCAGTCATCTACTCCGCAGTGGGTGGCCTTGGTAGCCGGGATTTGCGGCCAGGGCATTTCGTTGCCGCGGTGAAGCATATGGTGAAAGGAGGCAAGCAGCGATTCTTTGTTCTGGGCGTTCATCATGAAGCGGAGTTGCCCATGGAAGAAGACCCGGATGTGCGGCCTTCTGGTGCTTTTTCCATGCGTGGTCACTCTGTTGGCGGCTACGGTTCTGTGACGACTAATAAAGTGATTGCCACCATCGCCGGGGATGTTTTCAAGAAACAGGTTCAGGCTTACCCCAAATATGGTTCGGAGAAGAAAGGGCTACCTACCCAATACTTTCTTACCATTGCTGATGATCACATTCGCATGCATAGCGAGTTGCGCTTGGTGGAATTTGTCCCCTTGAACGATGTGAACGCTTTCTTCACAGCTAACCCGCTGAGTGGTTTGCATGAAGGTGGAATGCTCTTCTTACAAACGCCAAAGACCGATCCAAAGGAAGTCTGGGAGAGTATTCCAGAATACGCCCGCAGGATGATCCGGGAGAGGAATATTCACGTTTTGGCGCTGGACACGGCTAAAATTGCCCAAGATGTCGCTACTTCCCCGGATTTGGTTATCCGCATGCAGGGGATCGTGCTGCTGGGTATTTTCTTGAAGGTAACGCCGTTTGCGAAAGATCGTGGTGTGAGCTACGATGAATTGATGAAAGGTGTGGAGAAGAGCTTGCGCAAGTACTTTGGCAAACGTGGTGAGAAAGTCGTGCAGGCGAATCTTCAGGCTGTGAAGCGCGGTTACGATGAAGTTTTTGAGATTCCGCAAGAGATTATCCAGGCTGCGTAACTCGCGGCGTGAGCGGCTTTTTAGACAAGGGAGAATAACACAATGGGTGTGACAACTGATAAAGTGAATGTTGTTGAATTGGCAAAAGGGCAGGGCTCTTTGCCGCAGGATGTTATTGATATTCAGGATTTCTTCGACCGCATTGTCATTGGTTATAACGAAGGTTCTGGCCCGGGTGAATTGCCTGCTGATGTCGGGATCGCTCGTAGTTTGGTGCCGGCGGGAACCGGTACCTATCGTAATTTCAGTTATATTTCGCCGGAGATCCCTGAATTCGATAAGGACGCTTGTGTAGGGTGTATGGAGTGTGTGACAGAGTGTCCTGATTCCGCTATTCTGGCAAAAGTGGTGGAGCCGGACGTCTTGGAAGCGGAATTGGCACAGGTTGAGGATGAAGAGCTGCGTCAGTTCATTGGTGACCATTTTGTCGAAACGACGCAGTATTACAAAGCCTATGAGCGCAAAGGGCAAAAAGGCGGGCTTTTCAGTATCGTTGTGGATCCCACCAAGTGTAAGGGGTGCGGTGCCTGTGTGTCGGCTTGCGGTAATCATCACGCTTTGCGCATGGTCAACAAGCAGCAAGAAGACAAGGACTTAGTACCTTATTATCAGAAGACGGTGGACTTTTTCCGTAAACTGCCGGAAACGCCGGAACGATTCATTAATGAGCGGGTTTTGGCCGATATGATGTTAGCGGAACGCTCTTTACTCTATGTTGGCGGTGCTGGTTCCTGTGCTGGCTGCGGTGAAGCGACGTCAATTCGCATGATGTTAGCGGCCACCGGCTTTGTGTATGGCCGTGAAAACATTGCTATTGTTGCCGCGACTGGCTGTAACACGGTGTACGGTTCCACTTATCCTTATAATCCTTTCTTGGTGCCGTGGACGAACTCGCTGTTCGAGAATGCTGCTACCGATGCTATGGGCGTGCGCTTGCGCTGGAACCAGTTGGGCTGGGAGAAAAAGCGCCTTTGGGTGTTCGGTGGTGATGGTGCTATGTATGATATTGGTTTCCAGGCTCTTTCGCGTATGTTAGCTTCCGGTCTGGATATCAAGGTGCTGATCCTGGATACGCAGGTGTATTCGAATACCGGCGGGCAGACTTCTACCGCTTCCTTCACCGGCCAGGATGCCAAGATGTCAGCTATCGGCAAGGCGATCCCAGGCAAGACGGAACGGCGTAAAGAGATAGCACGTATTGCCATGATGCATCCAAATACGTTTGTGGCTCAGACAACGCCAGCGCACATCAATCATTTTTACCGGGCGATCATGGACGCCAATTCCTTCCCCGGCCCAGCAGTGGTGGTTGTGTATACCGCTTGTATGCCGGAGCACGGTATCGGTGATGATGAGGCGCTTCACACGGCGCGTTTGGCCGTGGACTCGCGAGCCTTCCCGCTGGTGATCTATGATCCGCGCAATGGGAGCACGATCCGCGAGCGGCTAAGTTTGAAGGGGAACCCGGCTATGAAGGATGATTGGTACGTCAACCCGAAGACGAAAGAGGAGGTGAACTTTATTACATTTGCCCGGTCGCAGGGTCGGTTCGCCAAGAACTTCAACTCGGATGGAACACCGAAGCCGATTTTGCTAGTAGCACAGGAAGATCGCTTGGCGAACTGGCACATGCTGCAGGAGATGGCTGGATTGCGTTAAGGTTGGTTACACGAGTTCCAATACGCGCGACGAGATAACAAACCACAGATTGGCACGGATTACACTGATTCTCAATCTTTTCTATCTGTGTAATCTGCGTAATCTGTGGTTAGCTTTTTGGTTCTGGCTTGTCCAGGTTAGGGGAATGATTGCAAGACAGTTGTGATCAAGGTGGAGCTCCGTTGGTGTTGGCCTCTTCGTCGCCTCGCCGCCAGCTCTTGCTCCGTAGTTTGGGCATTGACTTTATTGTTGCCGTTGCGGATATCGATGAAACAGCTTTGGCCGGAGAATGCCCGGTAGCGATGGCGCGCCGATTGGCTACAGCCAAAGCGGAAGCGGTATCGGCTCTTTGCCCAGACTCATGTGTGTTGGCGGCAGATACCATTGTTGTCCTGAATGGCCGGGTGTTGGGGAAACCACGAGACCGGAATGATGCTGTGCAGATGCTGCAATCCTTGGCCGGTCGGGTACACGAGGTATATACTGCGGTGGCGTTGATTGGCAAGGGTGCCACGCGGGTAGAAGTAGAGGGCAGCGAGGTGTGGTTGCGTGCTTACGGAGCGGAGGAAATTGCCGCCTACGTAGCCAGCGGAGACCCTTTGGACAAGGCTGGCGCTTATGCGGTCCAGAGCCGAGATTTTCGGCCGGTAGCGCGTGTTGGTGGATGTTACGCCAATGTCATGGGACTGCCATTGGCGTTGGTAGTAGAGCTGTTGGCGACAGTCGGGATTGCTCCCCGCTATTCTGTGCCAACTGTTTGCCATAAGTACTTCGGCCGTTGCTGCTTGGACGCACCCGGCTGTAGCTGAATCAGTCCCCGTGTGTTTTGACAATCTTTTTGTATTCCTGTAAAATAAGTCTATGTTTGTGCAAGGAGTGAATGGAGATCGTTTAGAGATCATGGCATATTTTGTGCTCGTCCTTATTAACCTTATCATTAGCGTCCTCCTGGTCGTTGTTGGCCGGGAGGTATTCGCTGTTGGAGGGGGCGGGATGAGCATCAAGTGTTAATCTCATACTCGTAATATACAAAAAAGCAAAAAAGTTTGTGCAGCCTCTTCCAGCAGGAAGAGGCTTTTTTGTTGGGTGGAACTGTTCGCGGGCAGGCAGAATGTTAATTGATGTGTGAGAGGAGAAGGATGATGGCAGAGAAAACATTTTGGATGGAAGAGAACAGGTGGACTGACACAGGAGCTTTTCCAGAATTCATGAATGATGGCTATGCTCCTCCGGATTGGTCAGTTCTAGAAAGCTTGGCGGAAAGTTGGCCGGAGGACGAGTCTCAAATTGACTCGGCGCCTCTACGCCGCCGTTATGATGACTAAGAGCGCGATTGTGACTTAGCTTTGTATCCCGGCCGCTCAGGGGCTGCACAGCTCCTGAAAACAGGTCTGGCCTCCGAGGGAAGGAGGCCAGACTTCTGGTGGTGGCCGTGCTTTACGCTGCTATCTTCGCACCCGCCGGCTGCTTGATGGGTGTTAGATCGTTTGGAAGCATGCGCAGTGTCAGCCCGTTGTCTAATAATTTGATGTCGACGTGCGTTGGCAACACGTTGATGACCTCTGCTTCCCTGCCGCTAAAGGCACGCCCTTCATTGATACGAATGTGCATCCCTTCTTGAAATTGCTTAGTATAGCTTTTCATTTTTTCCTCCTTTGCCTTTATGGAATCTTCACATCTTTTATATCTCAATTATAGCACTTTTTTCTTGGTACGGAAGCCTTTTTTGTCCGAATTTTATTTGTATTTGGGGACTGTCGGGAACCTGGGGGTAACGCAGGGGGTAAAGATACATACGGCTATATTGTCATAGGTTACCTGAAGGCTCGGCTTCGCGAATGTCAAAAGTCCAATCTTTGTTTTCATTTGTAAAGGTATCAGGCGGGCAAAATGAACCGTGTCCTCCGTGTTTTCCGTGAGCCTTTTCCCGCTTCTTCAGCCTCTTATGCTCCTACGCTCTCCATTTTCGGAGTGGCTGCTGTCGCGATACAGATATGACGTAGATTGTTGACATCTCTTGGTAACGACGCTATGATTGCTTTTGATTGTTATTGGATAATGGCGAGAAAACGAATTACAGATTACACAAATTACGCCTGCGGCAAGATCGAAGCCAGGGCAATCTGTGAAAATCTGTGGTTCCCTTTTATGGTTGGAAATGGGGGCAGGGTTGGCTTTTCCGGCCAACGGCATAGCCGACTTGCTCTCGTTGTCAGTGAACTTCGCTGAGGAGGAGGGTTTGGTGTCATGAAAGTATCTCATGTGGCGGAGATGCGCAGCTTGGATCGACGGGCAGTAGAGCGCTATGCGATCCCCGCTCAAATTTTAATGGAGAATGCCGGTGAGGCGGCTTATTATGTGATTTTGAGAGCGTTTGGCGTTAGAAACAAGCATTTCGTTGTTTTCTGCGGTAGCGGTCACAATGGGGGGGACGGTTTGGTCGTTGCCCGGAAGCTTCACTCTAGTGGTGGCGTGGTGCGGGTTCTTTTCCTGGGCCATGCCGAGAAGTTTGATGATGTTGTGGGCACGCACTATGAGATGGTGAAGCGTATGCCTATCGAATTTGTGCGGGTTTCTGCGGAGAACCTCGATGTGGTAGAAGCTGCATTACAAGATGCCGATGCAGTTGTGGATGCTATATTTGGTACTGGTCTTAGCCGCGAGGTAGGTGGCATTTACCATCATGTCATCCAGCGCATCAATGAGAGTGGCAAACCGGTGTTTAGCATCGACATTCCTTCCGGTGTCAATGGCGACACTGGCCAAGTGATGGGGATAGCTGTGCGTGCTCATTATACGATTACTTTCGGGTTACCCAAGATCGGGAGCATGATCTATCCGGGCTTTGATTTTGGCGGAAAGCTGGTGGTAACCCACATTTCCTTCTCGCCGGAACTGTATGAAGACGATAACCTGAAAGTGGATCTGAATATGCCATTACCTTTGCCACAGCGCGCACGGGATGCGCACAAAGGTGATTACGGCAAGGTGTTGTTTATCGCTGGGGCTGCGCGCTACCTGGGCGCTCCTTATTTCTCGGCTATGTCATTCTTGAAGGCTGGCGGCGGCCTTTCCTATTTGGCTACGCCGCGCTCCTTGTCGCCTTTTATCGCCAACAAGGGCAGCGAAATTGTCTTCTTGCCGCAAGAGGAAACGGCGGAGGGAAGTTTAGCACTGAGTAATTTAGATCGTTTGCTCCAAATTGCCGACGGCATGGACATGGTCGTCTTAGGCCCTGGTATTTCATTGCAGGGGGAAACGCAGCAGTTGGCGCAAGAGCTCGCAGCGCGGGTGGAGAAGCCGCTGCTCATTGATGGTGATGGCCTTACGGCTGTGGCAGCATTGCCAGAGGTTGTGCAGGGGCGGCAGGCGCCCACACTGCTCACTCCCCACCCTGGGGAAATGGCGCGCCTTACGGGCTTGTCTGTGGCCGAGATCCAGGCCCGACGGGTGGATGTGTTGCAAGAAGCTACGGCACAGTGGGGAGCTACTATTGTGCTAAAAGGCGCTCATTCTCTCATAGGCTACCCGGGTGGTCGGGTATCTATTAACTTGAGCGGCAACCCAGGCATGGCGACGGCTGGCAGTGGTGATGTCTTAACCGGCAGCATTGCTGCCATGTTCTGCAGCGGCTATGCGTTGCCAGAGGCGGTGCGCATGGGTGTGTTCCTCCATGGTTTAGCTGGTGATTTAGCCGCACAGGCATTAGGGGAAGACGGCATGGTTGCCGGGGACATTCTGGCCTATTTGCCGGCAGCTCTTCGTCATTGGCGTGGCCATTACCAGGAGATGGTGGATACCTTCTACGGCAGTTTGTCTGTGGTTTGAGGGTTTGGGCCACAGATTAACACAGAAGGACATAGATTTATTACTGGACTCTGGCGTTTTTGTTTTAGCCACAGAAGAACACAGAATTTCACAGATGGGGATCGAAAAGCAGAAGGAAATCTGTGTTAGTCAGTGCGATCTGTGGTAAAGATAGTTAGGTTGAGCCTGAAACGTCATTTTCGCCAGACTCTAGTTTATTAGATGACATACGGCGGAGGAGTGAAATGAAGGCGTGGATTTTGGAAACGCAAGCTCCCATTGAGGAACGACCATTGCAGTTGGTTGAGTTGCCCGACCCGCATCCAGGGCCGGGACAGATTCGGATTCGAGTTCAGGCGTGCGGTGTTTGTCGCACGGATGTTCACATCGCGGAGGGTGATTTGCCATTGCACAAGTCGCCTTTGATCCTTGGACATGAGATTGTGGGGATAGTGGATGAAGTTGGCCCCGGTGTGACTCGCTTCCGGTTGGGACAACGGGCCGGCGTGACATGGCTGAACCATGCCTGTGGGGAGTGCAAATTCTGCCGGGCCGGGAAGGAGAATCTTTGCCCCCAGGCGCGCTTCACCGGTTGGGATGCTGATGGAGGCTATGCGGAGTACACATTGGTGGAAGCAGACTTTGCGCTGCATTTGCCGGAGGGACGACCTTTTATGGAGTTGGCACCTTGGATGTGCCCTGGTGTAGCAGGCTATCGTGCTTTCCGCTTAACTGGCCTGGGCCGGGGAACGCGATTAGGATTGTATGGTTTTGGTCCTACTGCTGCTTATGTCCTACAGGTGGCCCATGCCCTGGGTATTGAGGTATACGTTGTGACCCGTAGCGAGAAGAACAAAGATGCGGCTCGTAGTCTGGGTGCTGAATGGGTGGGAGGATATGACGATCAAATGCCGGTCAAGTTGGATGGAAGCATCGTTTTCCCACCTGTTGGTGATTTGGTATCCTTTGCCCTGTCGCAGTTAGATAGCAACGGTCGTTTGGTCCTGGGGCCGGTGACCATGACCCCTATTGTCATTGATGATTTCAACTTGATTTGGCAGGAACGTTCCATTATCAGCCTAGCTCATGTGACCCGGCAGGACGGGGAAGCATTTGTCAGGCTTGCCGATGACATTGGCATCAAAGTGAATACCGAAGTGTATCCATTTGCCCGGGTGCCGGAGGCGCTCATTGCCGTGCGCCATGGCCAGGTGAAAGGGAACGCAGTGATCCAGGTGGCGGAATGATGTGATGGGGGCTGTGTTGGTGCAGCCCCCACCTTGATTTTAGCTTATACCTTGAGAGATTGTCCAAGGGGGGGCGTTATTTGTTAGCATTTAGGATTTTGCTGCCGGGCATTCCCCCTGGTTAGTTATAAGTCAACTCTGCAGTTTTGCTTAATTGCCGGAAGCGCTCATCACCGTGCGTCATGGCTGGGTGGGTGGTTTTGTGCCCGGCAGGGCTCAATTGATGTTCTTTTGTTCCTTCCCGCTGTGGTCGCTTTTCGCCATCCTGTCTTCCTCCGTGTTATAATAGCTATACTTGGTTGGCTTCGCTATGCTGTGAGTGTGGCCGGCCGGGCATGATTAACGGAGAGCGAAAGGGAGGACGAATGCGGGAGGCCGCGAGAAGTGATGAAAGCCTGACAAAGGTGTTGGGAGCGGCTGTGGCGTTCGACCTCCGGTGGCGGCCGCACTGGTGGGGCGTTTCTTCCACGTCGGCGTTTCTGCTCGGCGTGCTTGCACTATGCAGGCAAAGTCATGGCCAGTTGCCACCGGCCGTGAGCTGGCAATGGCTGTGGCTTTTCTTGCTGTTTGGCTTCTGGCTGGCTGCTTTCTGGCGCAACTGGACGGAGTACGATGCCGGTGAGTCGACGATGCTGTCCGGCGCTGGCAGCTGGCCTTATGCCCGACCGGGCGCACCTTGGGAGTGGGCTGCTGGCGGTGGGGATTTCCTTCTTTGGCCGGTGCATGCCTGGAGGCGGGGGATTTTGTTGCTGGCTGCTGCCCTTTTGCTGCTCTGGCCTTGGCCACTGCCCATCTGGCGTCTCTGGGGTGGGGCGCTATTTCTGGTTTTCTGTGGTTGGT
>WFQT01000361.1 GCA_015486895.1 Anaerolineae bacterium | reverse complement strand
GGACAATATCGTGAATGGCAACTGTTTTGAATTGGAAGTTTTGCCGATTTTTCAATTCTGACTGTTTTTCAGTCAGAAGCTGCATGAGCCCTCTGCCGACGGTTCCGAAGCCAATGAAAGCCAATCGAAATTCCATTGAGATTCCTCCTGAATTGCTGGTATGTGGATTCAATTTTCCTAAAATGCAAAAAGTGAATGTGCGATCTCTTCCAGCGTCTCTTTCAGAGCTTTTAGGAAGTGAGGAATTATAAACCGACGCTTGAAATCGCAGCAATAATTACGAGACCCGCCTGCATAGGTTGGAACCCAATCACCGGAGGGCGACTTTGCAGACGTTACTGCGACTACCAATCACCGAAAAGCAATTATGTCAGAGCGAACAGATAAAGCCAACAGGCAGTAGGTGAAAAAGGGACAGAACTAAGATAAAGCAAGAGTAGCCGCTCACAAGCTGCCCAGTAGCGAGTATTTGCACCAAGGCGTCCGTGTATGCTATACTGATTTTGAGTGAGCCCCCATAGCTCAGCGGATAGAGCACCGGCCTCCGGAGCCGGGTGCGCAGGTTCAAATCCTGCTGGGGGCGCCTGATATCGTTTCTGTTAGCGATAGGAGAGCGCGCCATGCCAACGATAACAGCTTTGCCAACCTACATTTCCCTTCAAGAAGCCGCGGTTCGCTATGGTGTTAGCGAAACCGTGTTGCGCCGCGCTGTCAATGAGGGTGCAATTCGCGCTGTACAATTGACAGAGGGACAAATAGCTGTAGCCGATGAAGACGTAGCAGTCATAGAATCACAACAGCGCCCCGGTGTCACTCTACCAACCTATATTCCCCTTCATAAAGCTGTCGTTCGTTATGATCTGAGTGAAACCGTATTGCGTCGTGCGGTGGACAATGGTATAATCCGCGCCGTGCGGTTGACGGGAGGAGAAGTTTTAGTGATTGACGAGGATGTAAACCTGATTGTCGACGATCTAAAGGCAAAAGAAAAAAGACTTCCAACTTACATACTCATGTCCGAAGCATACTCTTTATATGGCATTAGCGAAGAAACGTTGCGTAAGGCGATTGATTCTGGCACGGTGCATGCCATTCGAACTCCTTCCGGAAACACACTCGTTTCCAGCAAAGATGTGGTATCGATAGCAAACATCCGAATAGACGAAAGCCTGCGAGGGAAACCCATTAGGGTCACAGAAGCGGCTCAGTTATATGATGTGAGCCAAGCGAACCTTAGCAGGTGGGCTGATGCTGGTTTGATCCGCGTTCTTGAGCGGAGGCAGAAGCTGCTATTACTCGACGAGGCAGACGTCAAGCTGGCCTCTGATATCTTTCATAAGGCTAAGCATCGCACTGGTTCCTTCGTAAAAGCTGGTCACATTCTCAAACATACATTACCTCTTATTCGGGTCGCGTAGAAACTCACCCTCCCCACAACACACTTCACTGTGCATTCCCGAACCAATAACGGGAAAAGAAGTTCTTTTGCCCTATTTCATACAGATTAGTACTTGACATCTGTATGGATGTGTGCTATACTGTTTTTTGGTCACCCGTTTGAAGGGCAAATGGCTACATGGCCGGGCTTGGCGCGACATTGCCCAAACCCTGCTTGGCGCAGAGTCCAGCCCACCGGCAGGCGTGTAGGCCATATCACAATAGATCAATCGCACATTCAAGTTTCCCTGGCGGGAAAGGCGGGATGCAGGGTTCCCAGCCCGACCCGCCGGGGAACAAATAAAAAATGCCTCTGCGCTGCGCTAAACAGCCAGAGGCGTGGCCCAAAGAGAAGTTGGCTCTTCAGGCGCTTTTCATTTTAGCCCATGTCCTCATGTAGAGCAAACCTCCGAGGGCCGCGACGAGCGGCCACGGCCCCAAACGAGCGCACCCGCCCTGTGGCGCAAGCGGGGGAAGGAGGAAGGCGTAATGCCTTTGTACCAAGTCACCAACAGGATCACGAAAGATGCGTATGAGGTAGAAGCACCCTTTGCCCAGGATGCCTGCGAGCGCCTGGGCTGGATGATCGGGGATTGCCACGTGAAGCTACTCAAGGAGTCCCCATTCAGCAGGCTTACAGCACGCCCTCAAGGCGTGGAGGCTGGCGATGGCAACGTTCAAAACCGGTGACAAGGTAGTCTTAGCCAGCGACCGCCTGCTCCACGGACGTGTGGCCGCCATCAGCGGCGATGGTAAGAAGGTTTTTGTGAGATGGTGGAACCGGGAAGTGGAAATCTTGTCTCCCGACAAGCTCCTCTTCCAGAGGTCGGCCACGGTGACCCGGAGAACACGAAGGAATTAGCAGATGGACAAATCCTTTGGCGTCATCCTTCTTGTAATAATAATTATCTTTGTCACCATCGCCGCCGGCAACCTGACCGCAACTCCGGAGCAAAGAGCAGCCAGGGCCCGCGCCACCGAGATGCGCGCCGAAGCGTCCTCGCAAATGATGACGCACATCGGCGAGGGCTTCGATGCCCTGCTGCACGGCGTGGCAAATTGCCTGCTTGCCATGGGCCTACTCATTGGCACGGCCCTGGTGATCATTGCCATGTCGCACATGATTGTAGCGGCCATGGAAAGCCAACGGATCCATGCCGACTACAGCGGGCAGTATCCCATTGTCAAGATGAAACGTAATGGCCAGATCATTTACTTCGATCCTAACCGTGCGCCTACTGCGGTGACCTCGTTCCAATCGGACGGACGCCCTGGCTTTGCTCTGCCTGATTCTGCGCTGGAGCTGCAAGCGTTGGCTTTGCGCGGCGCACAACAAACACAAACCGTGCGGGCCGCAGTCAGTGGTGAGCGTATGCATCATCGCCTGCCGGCGAACATCAACGTTTTCCCCGATGAAGCGCCACCGTTGCGCCGGCTGGGGAGAGTAGAAGTCATTGATCCTCTTGACATGCCCATGCTGCCGGATGACGATAACGAGGTAATAGTGTGAAACAACTTGCCGTAGATATGGGCCAAAAAATACTTTTAGCTTTAGACCGCCTTGGTATCGGCTACCGAACTGCGGAGGGCGAATGGTGGGGTATCTGTTTCTCCACCGCAGGATACACGGCTGACCATTCCCAACTGGTTTTTGCCGTCGATACCAACCCAGGGCGGTTACCTCGCGGCGTCTCCCTGACCACCCTTACAGACAGAAAGGTCTTGCAACACCTGACCGGGGTTGTCGGTCATCCGGTATACGCTGACACCCGTCAAGGCGTGCGTTACATGGTCATTCTGGATACGCCGCCAAAGCAAAAGCTGCCTAAAAAGGTCGTCCTGGATCGTACTGTTATGCGGGCTATCATGCACGCCAGCGAGAACGAGCAATTGCTGGTCGGGTTAGGCTTTACGCG
>WFQT01000360.1 GCA_015486895.1 Anaerolineae bacterium | reverse complement strand
GGTGAGGCAGGACCCGATTTGCATCTTGTTGCCGGGACGCCAGGCGGGGCCTGAGCGGGTGAGCCGCAAATCAGCAACGTCTACCGGCTGTGTCGGGCTGTTGAGCCGGACGGTGATGGTGTACATCTCCCCCGGTTGGACAGCCTGCCGGTCGCTATCAAGAAGAAGTGTAGCGCTGCTGGGGGATGTGTTGACGCTACTGGCGGCATTTTGTGGGCCTGCCTGGCCATAATTGTGAACGAGAAGTTGAAAATCGGCGATCCCGATCTGAGAATCGTCGTTGAAGTCGCAGCGAGCATTCCAGAGAGAATTGCCCGGCTTGCTGCCGTAGGCGGTCACCAGTAACGAATAGTCGGCACCGATAATACGGTCGTCGTTGTTCGCATCTCCTTCTTTGAGGACGCCGAAGTCCATTGTCGTTGTCGTTGGCAGCGTGACAGCCGGCAGTTGGTTACTCAAACTGTGTTCCCCTTTGACAGTCAATGTGAATAACCCATGATTTTGGAGAGGCACAGTGAAGAAGCCGCTCTCGTCTATCGTTGTCGTGATTGGGCCGGTAGCAGCGCCATTGCCGACCCAGAGTCGCAGTGGTCGGCCGGCCTGCTGGGCGGTGCTATGCCCCTCCAAACGGGCCTGCCCATTCATGAGAGCCGTTACCCGGTACGTGCCATTGTGCCGTTCGTTGGGGATAGCTGTTCCTTGCCAATAAAAGGCTGTGGCGGTGTTGAAACGCAAATCTGCCCGGCCGGGTGTTCTTCCTTGCAAGTAGAAAGTCGCCAGGTCAAACTCGCCGGAGGGGGCAGCAGCCATGGGCGCGCGCCCGGCGCTGAAGAGAATGCTTCCCCGGACGTTGTCCACTTGATTTTGCAGTGTTTCCGTAAGTGGGCCTGTAGGCTGAATTGCTGCGACCGACTGACCATTCGCGTCGACAACTGTTAGCAAGTCAGGGTTGAAACTCAACACCAGGTCGGCGCTGTCCACCGGCCCGCTGATAGCCGCCGTCAAAGTAACAGCCATCACATCTCCCAACGGGAGGTTGGCCTGCGGCGGCAGTATGCTTACCCTGTTCTGGGTCGGTGCCGGCCCGGCGGTTTTGATGGCATCAACACAGAAGCCCCAGCCAACGACCGAGTCGTCGCTGGTCATATGTAATCGTACCACTTGCCCCGGCACCGGTTCACTCCAAAAACCTCCCGCTGTTCCCGTTAACCGTTGAACGACATTGTTTTGGCTATCTACTAAGCTCAGGAAGTCGTAGTCGCTTTCCAGTTCCATGCGACTGAAATGCACCTCTGAGGAAACAGCGCTGCTGTCGCTGTTCGTGATCACCCAGGTTTGGTCTAAGTTACTTGAGTAGGGGTGTTGACTTTGTACCAGACAGGTGCGACTTATTGTTGAAGTCATGGTTAGGTCATAGTCACTGTTCCCTCCGGTATTGGTTTCGGCGTAAGGTAGGACACGCCCGTAGAAAGTGCCGGTCAGGGTCATTGCCTGGGTGATGCGAGAGGCGGTGCCATCTCCTCCGTCATCATCACGGCCAAGCCGCGTTTGGCAGTCTGAGCTATAAAGCTCCAGAATAGTATCGCCCGAAGTTCCTAAGTTGCTGGTTTCCAAGGTAATGTTGACTGGCTGGGTGATAGGGAAAGAAACCCAGTCTTCGTCAACAGCGCTATTGAAATTATGATGTTGCACGATGCCGGGGGTAATCGGCTTGGCCTGCTGGCAATTGTTATCTGGTTCGTAGGCATCGGCGGGCCATGGCGTTGGAGTGGGAGGTGCCGGCGTCGGCGTTGGTAGGGGGGATAAATTGTCGGCTGCTCGCAAGGCTGCTGCCACGTCGATCTGGCCGTAGCCGAAGACATTGTCTTTTCCAATGGCGCCTAAGTCACGGGCGCTGCTTTCGATGGCCCATTCAACCTGATCGGTCGATAGATTTGGATTCTGCGCTTTGACGAGGGCAGCTAAGCCACTGACATGGGGAGCAGCCATGGAGGTGCCGATCATAGTATTGTAAGCTGCGCCGGTACCTCGCCAGATACTGCTGAGAATTTGGGCATTATTGTCACCGCCGGGTGCCGCAATGTCCACGTAAGGTCCTGTGTTGGAATAAAAAGCGTGGCTGTTGTTGATATTTGTGGCGGCTACAGCGATGACGTGGGGAAATGCCGCTGGGTAACTCACTTGGTTGCCATTGCTAAATTCATTCCCTCCGGCAGCAACCAAGGTCACATTATGTTGATGGGCATAGTTGATAGCCGAGGCAATGCTATTCGCGGGACTGCTACTGCCGAAACTCATATTGATAACGTTTGCTCCGTGGTCAGTGGCCCAACGGATGGCGTCGCTAATGTCACTGGCCCAGCCGCTCCCTTGGTCATCTAAGACCTTCAAAGGCATGATGCGGGCATTCCAGTCGACACTGGTGACGCCGGTGCCGTTATTGCTGCTGGCGGCAGCGATGCCGGCGACGTGGGTGCCGTGCCCCTCGTCGTCTTGCGGTTGTGCGTCGTGGTTAACGAAGTCGTACCCGGCGACAATTTTGTCGGTCAAGTCGGGATGTCCTATGTCGATGCCGGTGTCGAGGATGGCGATGACGATTTGATTGCTTCCCTGGTTGATGTCCCACCCGGCGGGGCCGTTGATTTGTCGCAAGTTCCACTGGCGGGGGAATTGTGGGTCGTTCGGTGTAATAAGCGCGTAATAACGGTAATCTGGCTCGGCGAAACACACCTCCGGTCGCTGTGCCAGCCGCTGAGCCCACGCTAACTCTTCCCCGGCTGGGACGGCGATGACGTTGATGTGCAGTTGAGGGATTTGCCGGATTAGTTGCAGGCCGGTGGTAGCAAGTAGTTTATCTCTACGGGGGACCGCAGATGGGTTGAGCTGGACTAAGATGCGGCCGACGGCAAAGTTGCCGCTTCCTTTGATGACAAGCTGTTTCCCGGCTTCAACCCGGCCGTAGACAGCAAGGGCGAGCATCAAGAGAAAAGCGAGGATATAAAAGCTGATCTTTCTTAACATCTTATACTCCTTTTCTGAACAGGACGGGAGCTGCTGGGAGCGTAATATTGGCGAGACAAGGCGCTGTTAGCGCTGATAGGAGAGAAGAAAAGAGGCGACGGCCGGATTTGAACCGGCGATCGGGGTTTTGCAGACCCCTGCCTTACCACTTGGCCACGTCGCCTCGATTAGGCACTTATTTTAGCAGGTGGTCATTTTCCTGTCAAAGATAGGCTTGCCGGGAACGCCCGATTGTTCTTTCTCTCAGCGTTGTGCTCCTTTCTGCTTCTTATTCCTTGTTTCGTAAAAGTGCTGGGCGACGCTTAAAGTAATCTAGCCAGCTGTGGTGTACCTCAGGTTCCATCGGAATAAGGTTTTGCCGCAAGTATGCTTCCATTAGTTCGTAACCGGTCTCCATCAACTCTAATGCCCGGCTATTGTCCCAGATAGGGACTTCGTCTTTAATGTAGAGGGGTATGCGATAGACTGGGATGTGGCGCTCGGCAGCTATTTGCTCCTCTAAAACGCGCTGTCTTGTCTCGATAACGGTCATCATCTGTACAAACAAGGGGTAGAAGCCCTCTCCTGATAACTGAAGCCGGTGTGGATTACTCAAGTCTAAAGCGATCACCGTTGTTGCGCCCTGCTCAATGGCGGATAGAATAGGAACATTGCTTACTAAGCCGCCGTCGATGAAGCGGTGGTGATCACGTGTAACCGGCCTTATCCATGGCGGAATGGCAGTGGTGGCTACCAGACCGTCGAGAACCCGCTCTGTGGGGTCTTTCCCGAACAGATAAAGATTGCCGGTGACTAAATCCGTTGCTGTCATGTAGAGATCGACTGCCGTGACTTCGCCGAAAGTCAGGTCTGGCCGGGGCAGGTGATCGTAGTAAAAGCGGATCAGCTTTCTGTTAGGCCGCCATTCAAAGCGGTTCATCAAAGTGCGCAGGCCAATGCGCAGCGGGCTACCTTCTATCAACTGCAAATTCATGGCGTCTTTCCATGCTTGGTGCAGGTAGCGCAGATTTTTCAACGAGAGATCTAAAGCGAGAAAAGCGCCATTGGCACCGCCGATTGAAGTACCGACGATGATGTCCGGGTAAATGTTGTGTTCAAGGAGGCTTTGTAAAGCACCTACTTGCAGGGCGCCTCGCGAGCCGCCGCCTCCTAACGCGAAGGCAATTTTTCGGCTGGAAGGGTGGTTCTTTGACATGTTGCTTTACTCCTCAATCAATGTGAACAGTGCTGATGGATGAGAAAAGATGATGCTACCCCAAAGGAAGCCACTGGTTAGTGCCGCTGCTCGCAAAGGTAAGAAGAGCAATGCTGCTACAGCCACTAACTTATCCTGTTGCCAGATGCGTTTGAGGAAAGGGCCGTCTGTGCCATAGAATGCCGCCAGTTCGGCGAGGCCTAAACGCCATGTTCGTGGTTTGAAAAGCGTAATTAGCAATGCGACGAGTATGAACGGAAGCAGTATCATTTGTACACGCACCGAAGTTGGCGTGTGGCTATCTCGGGTTAGCCGTTCTGGGTAACGTCGCATGACTAATGCTTTCCAGTAACCAATGCCGAATTTGCGACGCATGTAGTGCCGCAGAGTGCTATTGTGGCGGTGGTAAACGGTGGCTTGAGGTACGAAGATCATTTTGTGTCCTTGTCGGGCTAACCGGAACGAAAATTCCTGGTCTTCCACCGATGCGCTCGGAAAGATGGTGTCGAAACCGCCGGCAGCCAAGAAGGTTTCCCGGCGATAGGCCGCGCTGTAAGTGTCGATGAAATCAATGGTACGGAAATGTCTCATGTGCCGGTAGCGCTCTTCGTATTCGAGTTGGGTGAAGCGAGCGATAAGTTCCCGTTGCCGGCTGAGATAGCTCCCTTTGGCACCGACTACCTCCGGATCGGCGAAGGCTGAGATGAGATAATGTGCCCACTTAGGTGTGGGCTCGCAGTCTGCATCGGTGAAAAGGAGCAAATTGCCGTGAGCTACTCTGGCCCCGGCGTTGCGGGCTGCTGCCGGCCCCTGGTTGATTTGCTGAATGACTTTTACGCCATAAGCCGCGGCAATTTCCGCCGTGTTGTCACTGGATCCGTCGTCCACGACGATGATTTCTAGTTGTCCAACGCTTTCCTGTTGTTGTAGCGCTGCTAAACAGCGGCCAATGGCATCGCCGGCATTGTACGCTGGCACGATGACAGTTGCTTCCGGCTCTATTAACTTCATCGGGAAAGAATTCCTTGTTGTCCTTTGTGCGTTTCGACTAGACCATGTTTACAATAAGTAGTATACTTGCTTATCGTGGGAAAAACAAGGGTGGGGGGCAACTAGCCCGAAAATGGCTCACGGATGACACGGATTTTTATAAGTGTTCGTAACTGCTTAGCCTTGAGTAAATAGAACGGAGATATCGCAGATTTCACGCTGACATCCGCAGATAAAGCAAATAGACCAGAAACGATCAGCGAAAATCAGCGTCATCAGTGTCCAGTTGTTGGGGAGATTGAATAGTAATAAGCATTCTATCCCGGAGATAAATGTCACGCCTAGTACTGGCGACGCGTTCCGCCCGTGCAAGCACCCGCGGCGACTCTAATTTCTGAAAATGTGTCGCCAGTACTAGTACTGAGACCTACATGGGATATACTCATTGCCGTACCTGGAGATTCGAATAGAAAGTTGAAGCTGTTGCGCTCTCGCCGGGGAGTTGTGGAGAAGAAAGTCACCGCTCGGCTGCACTGGAGGAAATCGCGAAAGGATTCAAACCCATCGTATTTGCTTCGTGTCCATAGAAGGTAATGATTGAGACTCAAAGGTAGGAACTGAGAACAGGCTGGGAGAATATCACAGCCTGTTCTTCATCGCTTCGGTATTCTGTGTGTGGTTAGCGCCTTTGGTACCTACAT
>WFQT01000359.1 GCA_015486895.1 Anaerolineae bacterium | reverse complement strand
CGGAGGTTGGATTTGGCTATATCGAGCGCGGGGAGCCGTTGGGCGAGTGGGATGACTTTCAGGCGGAACGAGTTGTGCGCTTCACCGAGAAGCCGAATGCTGAGATGGCCCGTCAGTTCGTGCAAAGCGGCAAATACGCTTGGAACAGCGGCATGTTCATTTGGAAAATAGGGCGCGTTTTGCAGGAATTTCAGCGGCAGATGCCAGAGTTGTACCGTCAATTGCAGGAGATTGCCTCAGCCTTTGACACGCCGGACGAGGAAGAGATTTTCCACCGGGTCTGGCTGGACATTGAAAAACAGTCCATCGATTTCGGGATCATGGAACACGCCCAGGACGTGGTGGTTATCCCCGTGAACATCGGCTGGAGCGATATAGGTAGTTGGGCAACTTTGTACGACGCTTTGCCTAAGGACGATCAGGGTAACATCGTGCAAGCACAGCATTTTGGTCTCGACACTGCCGGTAGCTTCGTTTACAGTGATATCCCGGAACGGCTCATTGCTACGGTGGGCGTACATGATTTGGTCATTGTTGATACCACAGACGCTTTATTGGTTATGCCTAGAGGGGAAGCACAGCGGGTGCGCGAAGTGGTTCAACGGCTGGAGAAAGCGCACCGGCCGGAATTCCTGTGATTTAGCAAACATCCGGGATCTCTTTGGATATCTTGGAGAACAACCCCCAGCCTATAGTGCGCGCGCTCGTTAGAAGCGTGATTATAGCGCAAAGGAGGGCTCGGCGTGACTTTCATTGAAAACCACGGTCGCCACACAAAGCATATGTCCACAAAAACCCAATCTATTCTCTGGCCCAGTTTATTACTTCTGGTGCTACTTTTCCTTTTGCCTACACTGGATCGAGCCAGAGCAAGCACACAGTTCACAGCTCAACAAAGTGGGCTTTGGAATTCTCCGGCGACTTGGGGTAATAGCGGCACTTCGCAACCAGGAGTGACTATTCCTGGTCCGGACAGCAATGTCCTCATCCCTACCGACATCACAGTACAAATAGGCGGTGACAGCGGCCAACAGATACAGCAATTGACGGTGCAAAGCAGTGCCACGTTGGGCAATGCCCCAGGATGCCACCAATTGCACCTTCAGGTTAGCGGAGATATTCTCAACTACGGCACTATCCGGGGGCAGAATGTCCCTATTATCCTGCAAGTTGCCGGGGGCCGGGTTTATAATGCCGGCATTATTGCGGTGTACAATGATAGCGGTGTTGGTCCATCTATCGAGCTGTCTGCTGAGGACGGGCTTGTATTCAACGGAGGCATCATCACCGCTGGCGGGGGGATGGGAGGGAGCCCCGGAGGCGCTGTCTGGCTACATAGCAATGATGGCGAGGTGCTGAATCGCGGTCTCATCTATGGTGGTGACAGCCAGGCTGGCCGCGGCGGCCCCGTGATCTTAAGCGCTAAGACTGTTATTTTGTGCCACGGGCGCGTCGGCGGCGGACGACAACGGGCCAATAACAGCCGGGGTAAAGTAGCTATCGTGGCGTCAGGAACGGTGGCCGGTAGTAATAGCTACACTTTCGGCCAACAAATCTCCCTGGCGGTCGGCTTTAATGGCGTCTTCAACCTGGAGAACCTGCCGGAAGGTGGGCTGACTGCCGGCACCGATGGTCTCTGGATAAGTGGTCGTAGCCAGGCCATGCTGGATTTGCAAGGCAATAGTCACCGTTTTGCCCCGCTGCACAGCTTGGGCGGCAGCATCACTATCCAGGCAGACAGCGACCGGCGCGTCTTAGATCCATCCGCAACTTGGGATAGCCTCTCGGCACCGCAGGCAACCTTGCAGGAGGGAAGCTCTACCGTGCGGCCTATAATCTGGTTCACGGAGATGCCAGATTTACAGGTTGGAAAAACGACAGCCTGGCGCGGCGTTGTGGTGAATGTAGGTAACACTACCGGCGCTGTCAACATGAAAGTAGAAGCACCGGAAGGATGGCAAAGCAGCTTTGTTGGCGATGACATCATTCCTTTGCTGGCCCGGCACTCTGCTGAGTTTAGGTTGACCCTCTCACCGCCAGCACACCAATCCCTACAAGTACCGGTGACACTGACGGTGCGCGGGGCTTGGGCCGCGGATGCAACCATGGCTGACTCTGTCCCCGTAACATTGGAGGTGGAGGGTGAGCGACGTTATTTCCCCCTGATCCTGAACGAAGGAGACGGTCGTACCATTGCTGCTTTCATCGTGCCGAAGGCAGCAAAGCCGGGTGAGCCTATTAAACTGTATAATAATAGCAGTGGCCGTAGTCCTTTGCAGTACCGCTGGGATTTCGCCGATTGTCATGGCGAAACGACGGTAGCCAACCCGCAGCCGGTTTGCCCCAATGGTGGCTGGCGCACTTTTACCTTGCACGTCACCGGCCCTGGCGGCGAAGACGAGATCAGTAAGCCGGTACACGCGGACGGCCCGCCCCGGCCACAGTTGACCTGGGAGGGCGCGGAAAACGGCCCGGCGGTGTGGGGAGAAGTCCGCTTGCTTGGCTGGGATACCGGGAACGAGCGAGATATCCAACAGGCCCTCTTCCAGTACTGGCAAGGGGATCACTGGGTTCTTATTGGTGACGGTGTTACCGCCGGGGATCGGCCGGCTCCCAACGCCTGGCAAGTTTCCTGGTCGACCACTGCCTTACCCCCCGGCATCTATCCCGTTCGCCTCTGGCTGGTGGATAATGGTGGCCAACAGAGCAGTTACTACGTCTCATTGGCAGTGGAAAAACTGCCCCACCCGGTAGCGACGGTAACGAGCTGGTTAGGGCAAAACGTTACCCTCTCTGCCGCTAGTAGCTTTGACCTGGATAACGAGATCATTGCCTATCGTTGGTACTTTGGCGATGGCACAACGGGGGAAGGGATCACGGTAACGCACAGCTATGCAAGCTCCGGTCCTTACGTGGTGCGGCTACAGTTAGAAGACGCAACTCACTTGGTTGGGGAAGAGACTTACACCCTGGATGTTAGTGCCCGATCATGGCAACGAGTGACGCAATGCGGCTGCCAGGGCATGCGAATCCGCTACCAGGGATCGAGCGACCTGCCGTTTCCTTGGTTAGCCAACAATCGTTACGCCTTGGGCGCCCTGACGACTTCACAATCCCCTCTTCTGGCCCGTGTCCAGTGGGAAGTGGAAGCCACGCTGACGCCCGGCAGCAACGTTAACGCTTGTTGGAGCCACGAGAAAGCACGAGGTAGCGTGAGTTGGAGCAGTTACAACGGCGCGAAGGGTGAAGACTACCAGCTATCTGGGCTCTCTTATGCCAGCAGCAGCCGCTATTTTGGCTTTCACGGTCAACGTGACGCCGGGCTGGGGCAGTCTCGTGGTGGAGAGAGCATTCACTGGACAGGGTTCGCCGGCTGGGGGACAACAGCTCCCTCCGGTTTAGGGATCGATCGGGTCACTTTCGGTGACAACGGCACTACCCTCATTGCCACCTATCGGGCCCAGGTCGCCGGCGATGCCGGCCAGTGTAGTTGTACCTGGGATGTAGCCACGCAGATTGACAAAAGTGGGGCGATAGTGGAGACACCGAGGATTGAGAACGTTCGATGCACGCCGTAAGAATAGCAACAAAGGCGAAAGTACATCTTAACTCAAGCCGGTTGTTAGCTGGGATGGTGGTAATCGTCTATCTGTTCATTGGCGGGCTATATGCTTTCCTCACACCACCCTGGCAGGTGCCAGATGAGCCGGCGCATTTCAATTACGTGCGGGCCATCTGGCAAACACATCGTCTGCCAACCCTGCAACGTGGAGATTATGACCAGGCGTATTTAGAGAGAATCAAAGCCGCACATTTCCCATCCGACATATCTGTGGATAGTATTCGCTACGAAGCGCACCAACCGCCGCTGTATTATGTGGGCGGCGCTTTGTTGCTATGGCCACTGTCTGGGGCCGACCAGCAAGTTCAGTTGCACGCTTTGCGCTTTTATTCTTTGCTTCTCAGCACGCTCTCCCTTTGGGTCGCATATCGGACTTTTCGCCTGATCTTCCCCTGGCAACGGATGTGGGCAGTGGCGGGCATTGCTTTCATTGCTTTTGTACCTCAGCACTTAGCCATGATGGCCGGAGTCAACAACGATGCCTTAGCAGAGTTCCTGCTTAACGCTGCAATTTACTTTGCTGCTCGCTTCTTGCTGGACGGCCAACGGGATTGGAAGGCACATGCAAGTTTCGGCATTGTCGTAGCTGCTATCTTTTGGACGAAAACCACTGCCTACGTGGTTTTGCCAGCCGCCTACTTAGCTTGGCTGGTGGGAAATTTCTACCGGGGTCGGCTATTGCCCGGCTGGCGGGTGGCAGAAGACCGAACCCCTCTCTGTCAACGGCTCGCTTGGGGTGTCCTCTTGCCTCTTGCTGCAGCAGCGCTCTGGTTTGGCCGCAATGTGACCGTTTATGGTGCCTGGGATATCTTGGGACTGGCCCGCCATGGCCAGGTTGTCATTGGCCAGCCGCGCACGGCAGATTTCATTGTCGCTCACGGTTGGCCGGCTTATCTCAACCGCTTGTTCAGGTGGACCTTTCACTCCTTCTGGGGGCAATTCGGCTGGATGGGGGTGCTTTTGAATAGCCGTTTTTATGGTCTTTTCCTCTACTTGAGTGCCGTTTTGGTGATAGCCGGGAGCTACTTTCTCTACAAGCTGTACATCTCTTCCTCTTTAACATATTCCACCTCGCAAAAAATGGCCATTGCTGTAGCCCAGCTTTCCGGCTTGGGCACCATCGCAGCCTATCTCTGGTACAACGTGAGCTACCTGCAAACTCAGGGACGCTATCTTTTTCCGGCACTATTGCCCTGGGCACTTATTATCATTCCCGGGCTGTGGGAATTACTGAACCCGGAATTAGAGCCTCTTCTATCCTTAGGCTTCGGTGGCGGCTCCCTACTGGCCCTCATTTCCTCTGTGACTAATATCTTCCCTTTGCACCGCTGGGACGCACTGTTAATGTTAGGCTGGAGTGTTTACTTTTTGTTAGGGAAAAGGGACGCCCGACGATGGCGTAAAGTGCTGTTACTTTTGCCCTTTGTAAGTACCAGTGTCTTATCATTGATTGTCCTCTTTCGTTTTATCCTGCCCGCTTTGGCCCCGCTGTGAGGTGAGACGTGGCTCGCCACGATGCAGACATTGTCCGCCAGCTCCAGGAAGAGGCCCGCCGGTTGGGCCTGGATATGCTAAGCGTTGTGCCCGCCGACCCGGCACCACACTTGGCCGCGTACGAACAATGGGTAGCAGGTAATTTCCAGGGGGAAATGAGCTACTTAGCCCGGCCAGATCGGTTGAGGCGGCGGCGCGACCTCCGCGCCATCCTGCCCGACGTGCAACGGATAATCGTTGTTGTTCTCAATTACTACACTGTTTCCCCGCCGTTGTCCCTCCTCCGCGATCCCTCACGCGGTCGTATCTCCAATTACGCCTGGGGCAATGATTACCATGAAGTGTTGTTGGACAAGTTGGAAAGGTTAGGGAGGTTTCTGAAGCACCGGGTGGGAGAGAGCTTGCACTCCAAGGCCTACGTGGATACCGGGGCCATCTTAGAACGGGACCACGCTTGGCTGGCTGGTTTGGGCTTTGTGGGCAAGAATAGCTGCCTGATTAACCCCCGGTTAGGCTCTTATTTCTTCTTAGGCGAATTGCTTGTCAACGTGCCTTTGCCTGTTTCCAAACATCTTCCCCTACCCAACCGCTGTGGCCGCTGCCGCCGCTGTTTAGACGCCTGCCCTACCGGAGCGCTAACCGAAGAGCGTTGGCTGGATAGCCGTCGTTGCATTTCTTACCTCACCATTGAGCTAAAGGGGCCCATCCCGCGGGAGTTGCGTCCCCTGATGGGCAACTGGATTTATGGTTGCGACATCTGTCAAGAAGTTTGTCCGTGGCAACGATTTAAGCAACCCACGGCAGAAAGGGCATTTTACCCGGCCAATGATGACCAAATAGCGCCCTCTTTGCTAAAGCTCATCTCTTTGGATGCAAATGACTTCCGACAGCGCTATCTTAACTCGCCTATTTTACGACTGAAGAGGGGACGTTTTCTGCGCAATGTGGCCGTAGCGATTGGCAATTGGGGGAATCCGGAAGCTATTCCAGCGCTGTTGCCCCGTCTGGAGGATCAGGAATCTCTTGTCCGAGGGCATGTGGCCTGGGCATTGGGGCGAATCGGTACCGCCGCGGCACGACAGGCGTTACGGACTCACTTATCTCGAGAAAAAGATGCCTGGGTACGGAAAGAAATTGTCTTGGCGCTTTCCACCACGCAAGCAAAAAGCCACTCTACCGATCGCGTCGATAGAGTGATCTCTTGAAAAGCATAGTAGGCCGTGAAAGCTGCTGGTTTATTACCTCTGGGGTGCTGTCCAAATGGCGAAACGAATTGCTGTGCGCTGCTGATCGTTAATGGTCACTTCTGTAAAAGACGGAATACACGCTAGGGTGATGTGGTCCTCCCGGACATACTTCTGGGCAATGGCAATGGATTTGACCGCCTGATTGACGGCGCTGGCACCAATAGCTTGAACCTCCACGGTACCTTTCTCACGTATGATGCCGGCGATGGCACCGGCTACAGATGTTGTCTTTGATCCGGACGAGACCCTTACTAACTCAACATCGTTGTGCTCTGGGCGGGGCGGCGTCGCGACCATTTGTTGCTCTCCTGAAAGTGCTATCTGTGGGTCTCTTAACCTGTAAAGACTCATATAGCGCCCATTTCCTGTAAAAGATTCACTGCTACTTTAATGATTATAAACCGATGATAAGTAAAAGACAAAAGTGGTGGTACTACTTTTATTATCTAACGACGTTGAATCCTCTATCGGAGTTATGGGGAGGGAATGCGGTTTGGTTCGTGTTTTCTTGATAAGTGTAGGTACATCTTTGTCGTCGCCTATGACAGGGCAAGGCAACACTTTGTTTACCCATGGGGTTATTTTCGTCCTTTGTGGTGTTGAAACCGACATGGGGTCTACTCGGAGGCGGGAGAAGGATGGTAGCAAGCACAATTAACAGTTGCTTCTATGTCCTCTGTGAATTTCAGCTTGCTAATTCTACGACAAAAGGGTAAAATGGGTTGTATGTAGTGCAGACGTTGGGGGCAAAGTGCTGGTTGGTGCGGTTGGCGGTAGCAATTGTGCTGGATGCCAATCACGATATTGCATGTGAGAACTCGTATAGGAACTAAAGTGTGCTGGCGTAGTAGACAGGACGCTTGGCATTTTTGGCAGCGGTGCAATCAAAGGAGGGAACCTGCTTGGTTCGTTCATTTCTATTTCACGATACAATTAATTTCTGTCGCTATCGTGATTATCGCCTTCCATTGAGTACAGAAGCCCATGTTTTAGCTAAGCCTACTTTTTTGTTTTTGGCCTGGAATGAAAAATTGCCCTGGCGAGAACCGAAGAGTTTTACTTACCATTGGCAGGAGGCTTCCTGGCACGGCTTTTTACAGATGTTGCGCCGTGATGGCCGTCCAGAGGCCGACATTCTATTTCTGCAACCTCATCCCGCCGCGGCAACGGATTTGCGCCTGACGTGGGCAGAGAATTTGGCGTTGATCGGCGAAAAGAGCGGTCAACAAGGCTTGCAGCGACTTTTCGTAACTATCCCCGTTGGGGATGATGCTCTATCGACATTCTACGATGCGGGGTTTAGCCGCTATAGCCGGCAAACAATCTTGAATGCCTCTCCGCTTCCTACCGGCCGCCAGGTTCTGCTGGATCCGTGGCACATTCGTCCGGGATATGAAGTTGACCGGTGGGCCATTAATCGCTTCTTGCAACGTCATATCCCTCCAGTGATCCTCTCGGTGGAGAATGGACGGACGGGGGAGTTCTTGCCGTTTGCCGCCTCCTCTGTGGTGATTGGCCGCCAACTGCTCTTGTTGGAAGGGGACACATTGCGGGGGTTGGCATCGTTGCGCATAGGCCGTGTTGGGTCCTGGGCTCGCTTTGTGATGACGGCGGAGGGCATCGCCTTTTTGCCGGCCTTGTTGACCGGTGTCATCGAGCAACATAGTGCTATGGCTGGACAGAAGCCGCTTTACCTCGCCGTGCGCCAGTATCAGCCCGACATTCTACGAGGCTTACAAGAAATGTGTTTCACTCCCTTGCTGGAAGAAGAACAATTGGTCAAATACCTCATGCAGCCGGTGCGCGATACGGAAGCAGTTGCCCAGCGCGTGTTGCAAGGACAGCCGGTAGTGCCGGCGCATTCTACTTTGCGGCGGGTTCTAAAGCCTCCAGTTATGTTTGTAAATTCGGGTGGCCAAAAGATTGTGAACGGCCACGTGGTCTCCTGAGCAAGGTGTTAAATTGCAGCTATGATGAAGCAAACGAAGATAACTGACGATATTGACGCGCTTTTAGCTGTCTTGCCGCCGGCGGTGGCGGCAGCCTTGCACCAACGCAATCGCTTTGATGAGCTCCTGGAGATTGTTATTGATCTGGGCCGCAGGCCCGATGCCCGCTATACTTTTGGGGAGGAAGTTCTCCTGGAAAATGAAGTTAGCCGGGAGGACATCGCCTATGTTGTGGGGCGCATTGGTGCCTTTACCGCTGATAACCGGGCAGGTATTGAACGCACCCTGCACCGCATCTCTTGCCTGCGCAACCGGCAGGGGAAAATTGTCGGCCTGACCTGCAGGGTAGGGAGGGCTGTCTACGGCACCATAGACATCATTGAGGACCTCACCCTATCCGGTAAAAGCCTACTCCTGTTAGGGCGCCCTGGTGTGGGCAAGACGACCCTGCTGCGGGAAGCTGCGCGTATTTTAGCGGAGAAAAAGCGAGTGGTGATCGTAGACACCTCCAATGAAATCGGTGGGGATGGTGATATTCCTCACCCGGCCATTGGCCGGGCGCGACGGATGCAAGTGGCCCGTCCCGATTTGCAGCATGAGGTTATGATCGAAGGGGTGGAGAACCACATGCCGGAGGTGATTGTCATCGACGAAATCGGGCGGGAATTGGAAGCATTAGCGGCCCGCACCATTGCCGAGCGAGGCGTCCAGCTTATCGGCACTGCTCATGGCAATACGTTAGAGAACCTGCTGAGTAATCCTACGTTGAGTGATTTAGTGGGCGGAGTTGAGAGCGTAACTTTGGGCGACGAGGAGGCGCGCCGCCGGGGCACGCAGAAAACGGTGTTAGAACGCCGAGCGCGTCCCACTTTTGATATATTAGTGGAGATCAAGGATAGAGACCATTTGATCATCCACAAAGACGTGGCCCAGGCGGTAGACGATCTCCTACGCGGCCGCCCTTTGAACCCCGAGCTACGTTACCGGGATGGAGAGGGAGAAGTGCACGTAGAACAGGTCAACTCACAGGAGGAAGAGGCCCTGCCGGCAGGTAGGCGCGGGGATCGCCGTATCGGGACCTCTCTGCGGGTCTATCCTTACGGCATTTCCCAGGACCGGCTGCAAAAAGCGGCCACTGATGTAGGGATTCCCCTGGATATTGTTCGTGACTTGGCGCATGCAAATGTGTTGTTGACGATGAAGAACTATTATCGGCGCTTCCCTCCACCTATCGCTGAAGCAGAACGGCGTAACATTCCGGTGTACGTGCTGCGCTCGAACACAGTCTACCAGATGCAAGAGGCACTGGCGGCGTTAACGGCCAGCCGCATCGAGCCGGATGATGCCGGCTCAGAGGGTGACAAGGAGCTATCAGAGGCGCTGGCTGAAGCGGAGGAAGGGGTTCACCGGGTGTTAGATGGCGCTACCTCGGTAGAGCTTACCTCTAGGAATGCTTTCATTCGCAGAAAGCAGCATGAGTTGGTTCGTGCTTATCATTTAGTTTCGCATAGTTACGGTAGAGAACCAAACCGGCGCTTGCGTATTTATCGAGAGTGACCGACTATGTTCATTACCTTTGAGGGGCCCGATGGGAGCGGCAAGACCACGCAGATTCGCCGTTTATCTGCTTGGTTAACGCTACGAGGGCTAAATGTTCTGGCTACTAGAGAGCCCGGGGGGACGCGCATTGGCGATGCTGTACGGGCTATTTTGCTGGACCACGTGAACACCGAGTTGGTGGATCGGGCAGAGGTGCTTCTCTTCTCGGCTGCCCGAGCTCAGTTGGTAGAACAGGTGATCCGTCCGCATTTGGCTAAAGGGGGGATTGTGCTTTCCGATCGCTTTGCCGATTCTACATTTGCCTATCAAGGCTATGGCCGTGGTTTGGCGCTGGATGATCTGCGCCGGATTACCATCTTTGCCACTGCCGACATCTGGCCAGACTTGACTATCTACTTGGATTTGCCGGTAGAGGAGGGTTTGCTTAGGAAGCAGAGCGGGGCGATGGTAGAGTGGAACCGGATGGAAGAGGAAGCGGTCGCGTACCATCAGCGAGTGCGCGATGGCTATTTGAAGCTGGCGGAGCGGGAACCGGGGCGCTGGCTGGTACTGGACGGCAGGCAGAGCGTGGCGTATATTGAGCAGCAGATTCGGCGACGGGTGGCTTCTGCCCTGGGTTTAGCCGTTGCCGGCGTAGCAGACAGCGGAGTGAACTGATGAAACTGATTATCGCTATTGTGAACCAGGAGGATGCCAAAGGTCTGGCAAGTGGGTTATCCGAAGTCGGGCTTACATCCACCACCATTGCTACCACCGGCGGTTTCTTGAAGCAAGGCAATGCCACGATGCTCATCGGGGTTGAAGAAGCACGTCTCTCAGAGGTGTTGAGCATCATCAAGGACAACTGTGAGGCGCATGTGGAGGTGATTAGCAGCATGCCGCCCATTGAAATGCCGGGTGGTGTGTATACCGCCGGGCCAATGGAGGTGCAGGTAGGTGGCGCTATTGTCTTCATCTTGAACGTGGAGGACGTGTACCACTTTTAGCAGTCAAAGCGCTGCTGTCCGATCCGGACATTCTCGTGCCTGTCGCGAAATACCTCCCTCACTTGATAACCGGGGCTACTTGCCGGAAAGCCAACTGCACAAGGCAATGAAAATGGGACACAGATCAACATAGACTTCGTACACGGGGGAAAAGAACAACTAACCGTATGTGCGGGGTGAATCTGCGCTTGATTCTTAGCCTTGGTAGCTTGAAGGTGTCATTTGTTTATGACAACAAACCAATGCTATCACGCTTGTAGCCGATCCGTGATCGACGTCCTGGCAATAGAGAGCGGGTTACGGACCCGCTCTAAGCTCAAGGGAATAAAGTGCTTGTCGGACGTGATATCTGCGCAGCGGATGAATCCCTGAGTAAGGGCGCAGAATTCTGTGAAAATCTGGTGCTAAGACCAAAACGTCAGAGTCCAGCGCTGTATTTATTCTCGCCTCGGTAGATGCCTCGCGTTCACTCACGGAGCTGTGACGGTAGATGTAATCGTTGTCGTCGTGCCTGGGGTTACGGTGGGCGTAATTGGCCGGGCAAACAGGTCGCCGGGGAGGATGAACTGTTGTCCTCCGCCGAGAACCAGCGGGTACTGGCCATTCCAGTTGTTGACAGCCTGCCAGCGGATAAGTTCTGGGGTCAAGCTCTGGGCGATGATCAAGTTGGCTCTTGCTTGTGCTTGCGCTTTGACTTTGATGGCCTCTGCTTCCCCCTTGGCTTTCCCGATGCGCTCCAACCGCTGCCGCTCTGCCTCCGCCTGAGCCTGTGTGATTGTCCGCTGTTTCTCGTACTCAGCTTGCTTGGCCAGGTTCTCTTTGGTTATGATGTTCTCTGCCTGGATTTGCTTGTTTTCTACCGCCTGCTTGTACTCCTCGGTAAATTCGATGGAGCGCAGGCCAAAGAAGACCAGCGTTAACCCTTCTTTCTCGAAATCTGTGGTCAGCTTCCGGGAAATGTGAGCCTGGGCGACTTCGACGTTGCCGGAATAGAGGTCCTTAGCCGGGTATTGCTTCAAGATATTGCGTACCCGCACCCGGCTATTGGCTTTGACAACCTTCTCCACGACTTCTGCTTCTGTGCCTAAATTGGTGAGAATGTCCATGGCTCGGTCGGGATCGATACGGAAGCGTACAGTATAGCGGGCGCTGATTTGTTGGCCGTCGGATGTGGCGGTATCCACAGCATAGTCGGTGTAATCAGCTTTCGATTCTTCCGGGTGAGAACTTGTCTCGTAGACGATCTCCTGGGTGCGATAGACAATGACCTTTTGGATGAAAGGAAGCTTCCAGTGGAGGCCAGGATGGAAGATGCCTACTACTTGCCCGAATTCTTTTACCACGGCTACGGTTCCCGCTTCCACTTGCGTGTAGGAGTCCATGAGGGCGGCACTGCTGAAGGCAAGCAGGGTAACGATCAAGAAGGTAATAAGTATTGAAGATATTCTCATTTTGTTCTGTTTGCGTTGGGCGGCGGCGATAAATATTGCCACGATTAGGCCCAGCAAGACGGCCGAAGTTACCACAGCGACTAAACTTCCCATTTTACACTCTCCTTTTGTTTCTTCGCAGCATCGGAGAAGCTGCGGTTATGTTATCGTTATCAGGGCCTGCCAGAAGTTGTTTTAATGTTTTAGGCAGAATAGGATGCAGGTTAACACAGATTAAGCAGTGAGCACTGATTTTCAGCATGGTTCATTTTGCCAGCCTGGAACAAGAATAAGGAATAAGCCACAGAAAAGCACGGGAATGCACAGATAGATAATAAGTGACTGGACCCTGGCGTTTATATTTTAACCACAGAAAAATAGGGAATGGCACAGATTTGGGTCGAAAAGCAAGGGGAAATACCTGGGCAATCTGTGGTGAAGATAGCCTGATTGAAGCTAAAACGTCATTTTCGCCAGACTCCAGTAAGTGGCTGTTTGACCTCATTGTAATGGAATACATATCCTTGTACCCCAGACCTGATTGGAAAGCAGCATGATGGGCAAAATGGCCTATGCCTATTTTAGCATCATTGGGGGCAGGGTGTAAATTTGGGGATCGTTGGCGTTAGCGTGGGGGAGCCACTGCTCTGCTGTTTTCCCGTCAATTGCGGCGGCAGCGAGTTAGGCGCTTGCCCATCAACAGCGACAATTTTTGTCGATATTCGGCCCGCCAGACCGAACAAATTCGGCACTCGAGGCGCTTGCGGCGCCGAACTGAACGCCCTATGGTCAAGATCGTTATTCCGTCAAAAGAGCGTTTTTGCCAATTCAACGTTCAATTCGGCGGGCGCTTGCGCCCGCCTTCAAAGCCGGATTCATCCAGCGGCCTGAACACCACACGCCCACAAAACCGGCCGAGAAGAGTCAACCTATTTCGTCTGTGCCTGTTTAGCTGTCCCAACGGGCCCCATTCCCCCAGCACAGTCTGGGAACAATTGTTAGTACCTTATCAGTGAAATTCTTTCACGCTGGACGAAAAATTAACGCAGGGCCGCAAGGCCATTAAGATACAGAGAAAAACTAAATAGCTAACAGACTGGGGCGATTAGACCAAGATGAGATTGGAGCGGTACGATCACACAGAGAGGAAAATAAGAGACTTCGCGCCTTTGCGCTTGGCTTTTTGGTTCTGGCTTGGCCGGGTTAGGGTAGAAATAAACAAATATTCAGAGTCAGGGGCGGGAAAACGCTTGAAATTCGCCTTCTGACCTGCTATAATAGGGCTAACTCAAAAGGGATGTTTCACGTGAAACGTCGAGGAATGAAGCGCATGGCGCATGTTTGTGACTACGAGGGTAGTAACTATCAGCGGGTTTTCTGGACGACGGAACGGCGTTATGAGGACTTGGCAGAGCACAGGGCGGTACGCAAATTGTTGCCGCCTACGGGCGATCTGTTGGTGGAGATTGGGGCCGGGTTTGGTCGCTTAGCTGACCTGTACGACAACTATCGGCAGGTCATCTTGCTTGATTATGCGGAATCCATGTTGCAGCAAGCGCAAAAGCGATGGGGCCATGACCCGCGCTTCCGCTTCGTGCAGGCCGATGTCTATCGGCTACCTTTCCGTACCGGCCGGCTCGATTCCTTGGTGATGGTCCGAGTCATGCACCACCTAAAAGATGTCCCGACTGCCTTGGCGGAGTTGAGCCGGGTTCTGCGCAGCGATGGGTGCGCCGTGCTGGAATATGCTAATAAGCGCAACTTGAAATCTATCGGCCGCTTCCTGACCCACCACCAGACATGGAGCCCTTTTGAGGAACCGCCTTACGAGTTCGTTCCCTTGAATTTCGACTTCCATCCGCGCTGGATGCAGCGCCAATTGCAAGAGAATGGTTGGCAAATACAACGCCAGTTGGCTGTGTCCCATTTCCGCTGGTCACTGTTTAAGCGGCTTTTCCCTGCCGAATGGCTGGCTTGGGCTGACGACAAAGCGCAAGGCATCGGTGGTGCCTGGAAGTTGACCCCTAGCTTGTTTGTACAAGCAAAGCCGACCCATTCTGTGTACGAAGGTGGTACAATTTTTCGCTGCCCTGCGTGTGGATATGAGACGCTTTCGGCGGGAGAAGGCGCCTTACGGTGCCCTCGGTGTGGGGCAGTATGGCCTATCGTGGATGGTATCTATCATTTTCGATAACAACTCAGGCATTTGCGTGAAGCTTCTCGTTAGTCTCAAGTTATTTCGCTGCTAATTACGTGCTGATATGCCGAATTTGCCGACAACCTATTTGGCGAGCTCGGTGATGGAAAACTCTAATCTTGCAATTGTCTGAAGGGTCAACTTTTTCACGCTTAAAAAGGAGGTTGCTTTCTCGCCATTAGACTAAGACCTGGTTAAAACAACGCACACCGGCATAGTAGTTGGACAACACAGGGGTAATCCCTTGATGGGGAGGGCGTAACAATGACAGCAACGCTGAAGGATCGCACATTGGCTTCTAAGCCTATGGCGATGGCGCAGGACAATGATGGTAAGCTGCGGGATATTTTGGACATCTATTTGCAAGACATTGCTCAGGTGCCATTACTGACGGCCGCAGAAGAAGTACAGTTAGCAAAGGCTATCGAAGCTGGGCAGTCGGCAAAGCAATGTTTGGAGCAGGAGGCAGTAACTTCCGAGGAGAGGGAGCGCTTAGAGCATCAAATCGCCGCGGGGAAAAAGGCTAAAGATCACCTCATCGCTGCTAATTCCCGCCTGGTGGTGAGTGTAGCCAAGCGGTATATTGGCCGAGGGGTACCTTTCGCCGATTTGATCCAGGAGGGTAATCTGGGGTTAATGCGGGCAGTAGAGAAGTTTGACTACCACCGCGGCTACAAATTTAGCACGTACGCTACTTGGTGGATCCGGCAAGCGGTCAGCCGCAGCATTGCTGACCAGAGCCGCTCGGTGCGGTTGCCGGTTCATATTCACGATCAGATCGGGCGCTTGCGTCGCGAGGTAAAGACGCTGTCGCAGAAACTGGGACGAGTGCCCACTAAGGCGACCCTGGCGCAGTCGTTGGGCTGGCCGGAGGAACGGATTGATTGGCTTTTCAAACTGGCTCAGCAGAACACTAGCCTGGACCAGCCGTTGGGAGACGATGATAATCATACCAGCGGCGATTTCTTGCCGAATGAAAATGAGGCGCCGCCGGCGGAAGTAGCCACTCAACACATTCTTAGCCAGCGAGTCCGGGAAGTGCTGGAAGAGTTACCGGCCAGGGAGATGCAAGTGCTTACCTTGCGATACGGCTTGCGTGATGGCCAATTCCGTACCCTGGAAGAGGTGGGGCGCAAATTCGGCGTGACCCGGGAACGAATCCGCCAGATTGAGTCTGATGCCCTCTCCCGGCTGCGACACCCCAGCCGGGCGCGGCGTTTACGTCCCTTCGTAGAGTGAGCATAAGT
>WFQT01000358.1 GCA_015486895.1 Anaerolineae bacterium | reverse complement strand
CTTTGTACCAATTCCTCGAATCTAACCAGGTGAAATGCATCCCTATGACTAATATAAGATCTTACATGTGTTGCCCATTCTAGAGTAAATTTTTCAAAATACTCTAGATGTTTATAAAACTCAGTAGCAGAATCACACTTATATTCAGGTCGTAACCGAAGTGACAATGGACTAGTTACGTAAAATATGGCTGAGTTAACTACATCTCTACCATCTCGTAGAATATACAATCGATGAGTTACCTCTATTTCTGGAACTATCACAGCATCAGGTGACTCGTGTGTCCAGATTAACGATGATTGTTCCAATAGCAAATCTAGAGGGACTGGAACAAATCTACAGTTCGGATGTGGGAACTCTAAGTAGAACTGGCCGCTAATCAATCGAAGATTATCTACTACATTGATCTCTGGGAATGTTTTATATTCTGAACAAACGGTATCGATTATGGTACTAAAACCACAACTCATAGAAAAAGATCTAAAAAGGTTATGTCTACGCAAAATAGAAGAGACAATTCTATAAAGTAAATAATTTCCTGATTTAGGATATCCGCATTGCAAGATACGGATCAATGACATTGATCACCTCGAACTATATTCTTTCCAATAATCATCACTTCACGTCCTATTCCAATTTTAGCTAATGCTCTATATAGATTTCGCTTAAGTCCACTGTAACATGCTCTTGACAAATTTTTCTCAAATTTCACTCTCTTACCATGGCATTGTCTTCCTAATATATCATTCCCAACATAGTCATCCCCCATCAGTAGGAACATATCAATCGGGAATGTCGCCTCCCTCAATACTATCTCAAAGCCGTTAGATGACAGAAGGTGGCTGAGAGAGTCGAAGTCAAAGTAGTTAATGTGATGTGGTGGCGCAACCCACCAAGGCTCGTAGCCACAAGCCTTCCTTAAAGCATACTGAAACGGATTGTAATCATTAGGGACCACTACACAAAGCAGCCCCCCAGGAGTCAGTAAATTCTGCACCAACCTCACCATCCCCCTAGGATCTGGAATGTGCTCCAACACCTCGCTCATGTGTACCACATCGAACGTCCCCAGTCGCCTCGCTGTCTCCTCCGTCAAGAAATCTTCGATGATCTCCAATCCTAGTTTACGGCTATGCGCGGCGGCTTGAGCTGAAGGCTCGATCCCCAACGTCTGCCACCCACGCTGTTTACCGTGGAGCAAAAGGAAACCCGGACCAGAACCCACATCCAAAATGCGACGGCGATTAGGCGGCAGAAGCTCCTCAAAGGTATCGTAACGTTCACTGTAGACCAAGTTCCACCAGTCTAGATCTTCCCTAACTCTCTCTAGGTACAGCGGTTTCTCCACAGCATAGTACTCCTGACGATACACGGCCTCCAATTCTTCCTGAGTCGGAATGGGAACAACATGCTTGAATCCGCACGTTTCGCATTCGATCACATCAAAGCCATTGACAGAGTCCAAAACGATGCCCTTATGGTTTTGCCATTGCTTCGTTTCAACCATTGGTGCTTTTGACCACCTCCGCCACTTCGTGGGCAATTCGTTTAGTGCCTTTTCCATCCACTCGCCGCTTTGCTTGATCAGACATCCGTAAGCGCCTGGGCACGTCGTTCAGCAATTGGCTGACCGTTTCGGCCAGTATCGGAGCAGTCACTCGAGAGAATACGCCCAGGCTAATTGCTATGCCCGCATCCATAAACGCCGAAGCCGATTCAGCGTGATCCTCTGTAAGACACAGGTAAATCGCAGGTATTCCCATCGCTGCAAGTTCGTAAGCGGTGACACCAAACGAAGCTACAGCCAGATCCGCTTGTGCCATCAGTTCAGGCACATCAGTTACACTCCGTCGCACCTCGAATTGGCGTCGCGTCTTGGTCAACAAATCCTTTAAATCCTTGTTATAGTGAAAGCCCGGTCCCAGCACGATTATGGCTTCAAAGTCCTCATCCAACAGGTCAAGGGCTTCTATAACTCTCAAGGTCAGCCCAGCCGGATCGCTGCCCCCCATGGCCACCAACACAACCGGGCGTTCGTGAGGCATCCGGCGGGGACAGCTGGCGAATTCCCGTCGCAAAACTACCCACTCCCACCCGACATACACTTTACCACTAAAACCGCTCCAGTCCAACTTTCGCGCCTGGGGCACGGGCGGGTAAAAGGCCAGATCAGCTGCCAGCCGCCGCTCACTGGGGTCATCCTGGGTTACAATCAGAAGTCCCTGTTCTTTTAGTGCCTCCACGGCCGCTCGCGGTAAATCGTCGCGCACATCCAGAATCAGCACCCGGGCATTAACATTGCCAATCGCTTCTGCCAACCATCGGGCATAGTCGAATGGCCTGTCATCATCCGGTGGCGTCAGAACTGGATATCGCTTTTGCCGCACCATCTCAAAGCCCAGTGGGCCACGACGCATGGCAAAAGCAACTCTGCAACCATGCACCTCATACAACTCGTCAGCCAGAGCCAGACACCGCACTACATGGCCCAACCCAATCTCAGGCGAACCGTCACAACGAAAGAGAATTGATGGATTGGTATTCATACCACGGGCCAATAAGACGGATTCAGCAAATGTTCATCTGTCAGCGCCAGGGATGATGTCCGGGCCAGCACTTCTTCAGGCAGTGTACCAGATTCCGCTGCAGCCAGAGCTTGGTTCAATTCCTGAATCGTGCGTGCTCCTACTAACACCGTAGCCACCCGAGGCGACGACAGACAAAAACGGAGTGCCATCTCCGGTAATGATCGCCACGACCCCCCTAGAACGTCCTTGGAGCGTTCTGCCGCCTGTCTCAATTCGGTTAGGTCTGGCGGCAACCAGCGGGCTTTGGCTGTCAACACGCCTTTTAGAAAGGCCGAACGAACCATGATTCCCACGCCCGCTTGCTCGGCAGCAGAGAACACCCGCAGGGCCATGCGTTGGTCCAGCACGTTATAAGCCACCTGAAGCACATCAAAATAATCCGCTTCGATAACCGCTAAGGCCTCTGCCTCTGTATAGACTGAAGCGCCTAAAAAATGCACCTTCCCCTGTTGTTGCGCATCCAGCAGGACCTGCACCATTTCGCCCTGAGCGATTATATCTAATGTAGCATTATGGATCTGAACAATGTCCAATACATCACGCTGCAAGGCACGTAAACTACTTTCTATCGAATATAACACTGCTTGTCGTAGTCCAGGACCGTGCATTGGATTGCCGTTACTACCTATAGGAACAGATACCTTTGTTGCCAGGTAACATTCATGATGTGATCCCAGTGCCACACCCAAAAGTTGTTCGCTCTTACCGTAGGCTGGCGCCGTATCAAACAAGTTGATGCCCGCGCCAGCCGCCTGCTGCAGCAGCCGGATGGCTTCAGCCTCTGTGGGCCGACCGAATTCTCCGGGTGCTTCAATACCATAATCCACGCCCAAGGAGACGGTTCCCAAGGCAACAATGGATGTCCGAAGCCCTGTTTTACCCAGGAGACGATAGTTCAATTGATTTTCCTTCCACCGCCAAGAATCAAGCGAGCCGATAGAAGCCATGTCGCGCTACTGGCCCCTTCAGACGGCTGGCAACGTCCCCCTTTGCGACTACCTCGGCCAGGATGGCAAACGTCTCGGTGACAGCATCCAAATATTCTTCGACATGATCCTCATGATGGGCAAAAGATGGCTTGAATTGATTCCAGGCCAGATAGCCCTTTTCCAGCATGATTTGGGTAAAGAGAGTCGTCAACGCTAACTCATCTTCGTATTCCAGGCTGAAGTGATCAAGGCTTGGCAAACCGCTAACGTGTAACTTCAATCCAGTCTCCTCTGCCGCCCGTCGCCACCCAGCCGTGACGAGATTGCCAATGTGGATCAAATGGTCGGCCACCCTTTCACGGCGATGCTTGCGGATTGTAGCCAATGCCGCTGCCGGGCCAATGCGCTCCGTCCAGTTGGTGCTGCTGATGAACGTGGACTGAGCTGCCTGCATGACTTCTTCCGTGCCGATCACAGCAGCCATGGCGTACCCGTTGGCCATCGCCTTGGCAAAGACGGCAATATCCGGATTTATGCCTAACAATAGATGAATGCCGCCAGTCGTCATACGGAAGCCAGTGGTAACCTCGTCAAAAATCAACACAGCACTGATTTCTGTTGCAATATCTCGCACCGCTTGCAGAAAGCCGGGCTCTGGAGGCTGACCTCGTTGCGGCTCCATCACAATAGCGGCCAGGCTCTCCCGATTTGCATCCACAATCTCCTTGAGCTGATCGATGCGATTATAGTGGAATGGCAGTGCTGTTCCTCTTAACTCCCTCGGTACCCCGGCTGGATCCAACCCCGGCATCAAGTGTCCATCGAGGGCATCATCTTTTCCAAGATTAGCTGCCAGATACCAGTCAGCCCAGCCATGATAGCCACAAAACGCCACTTTATCCCGTCGCGTGTGCGCTCTGGCAATCCTCACTGCCATGGACATGGCCTCACCGCCCGCGCGAGCATAGCGGACCATCTGCGCCCAGGGATGTAACTCACACAACAATTCCGCCAGTTCAACCTCTTCCGGTGCGTTGAGCGTACAGGTAGAACCACGGTCAACGGCCGCCTTAACTGCGGCATCCACCTCTGGATCGGCATAGCCTAAGACACAGGCACCTATACCCATGACGCTCATATCAGTGTAGG
>WFQT01000357.1 GCA_015486895.1 Anaerolineae bacterium | reverse complement strand
GCAACCGCTCATGGCGACTGCTTAGGTTCCTAAAAAAGTGGCCCTTTCGTACCGGATTCAACCACAGGTTGCACAGATTACTCAGATTTTTTGTTTATCATCTGTGAAAATCCGTGGAATCTGTGGTTAAGAACAAGGATAGCTCGGTAGTTACGCCTTGGTTTAGGCTAAGCCGGCCTCACGACGCAGGATTTCTGCTTTGTCGGTGCTTTCCCAGGGGGCATCGATGTCATGGCGACCGAAATGACCGTAAGCGGCGGTAGATTTGTAAATGGGACGGCGCAGATCTAGATCCCGGATGATAGCCGCCGGGCGCAGGTCAAAATGTTTGTTGATTAGCTCTGTGATGAGATTATCGTCCACTTTGCCGGTGCCGAAGGTCTCAACGGCTAAGGAGAGAGGTCGGGCTACCCCTATGGCATAGGAAACTTGCAGCTCAAAGCGATCTGCTAAGCCAGCGGCCACTACGTTTTTGGCGATATAACGGGCCATGTAACTGGCGGAACGATCTACTTTTGTGGGATCTTTTCCGGAAAAAGCGCCGCCGCCGTGGCGGGCAATGCCGCCGTATGTATCCACGATGATCTTGCGGCCGGTAAGTCCAGCATCTCCCATCGGTCCGCCGATGACGAACCGTCCCGTGGGGTTTACGTATATCTTTGTGTCATTATCAAGGTACTGCTCCGGCACCACGGCTTTGATAACGTTCTCGATGACATCTTCACGGATTTGTTCTTGGGAAACGGTCGGCGCGTGCTGGGCAGAAATCACTACCGTGTCTACTCGCTTGGGCTTGCCGTAAGCGTATTCCACAGTGACCTGTGATTTGCCATCTGGCCGCAAGTAAGGCAGGATGCCTTCTTTGCGCACGAAAGCCAGTCGCTTGGCCAGACCGTGAGCTAAAGAGATGGGAAGAGGCATCAGTTCCGGCGTTTCATTGCAGGCAAAGCCGATCATCATCCCCTGGTCACCGGCGCCAATCGACTCTATAGCTTGGTCCAGTTCTTCACCATGTTTGGCTTCCCATGCTTTGTCAACTCCTAAAGCGATGTCTCCGGATTGCCCTTTGATAGAGACGGTAACCCCACAGGTATCGGCGTCAAAGCCGTATTTGGCTCGGGTGTAGCCGATTTCCCGGATAGTGTCTCGGGCGATGCTGGCGATGTCCACGTAGGTGTCTGTGGTAATCTCGCCCATGACTATCACCAGGCCGGTAGTCACCGCTGTTTCGCAGGCGACGCGGGCATCCGGGTCTTTGGCGATAATAGCATCCAACACAGCATCAGAAATCTGATCGCAGATTTTATCTGGATGTCCCTCTGTTACCGATTCCGATGTATAGAAAAACTTGGGGGAAGACATGAAAGTTGTGGTCACGTTAGAACCTCCTTTTCCAGAAGCCATTATTAAGTCCCGGATTTCCACGAATTCAGGTAGTGAATTTGTTCTTCGGTCAGGGTATCGATGTTGATATCCATTGCCTCTAATTTCATCCGGGCGATTCGTTTATCGATCTCTTCAGGCACAGTGTATACTTGTGGTTGCAAAGTCTTAGCATTTTGGCGCATATAAGCTGCGCTGAGCGCTTGGTTAGCAAAGCTCATGTCCATGACGCTGGAAGGATGTCCTTCGGCCGCGGCTAAATTGACCAAGCGGCCCTCTCCGATGACATATAGACGGCGGCCGTCCGCTAAAGTATATTCGTCCAAAAAGTCGCGTATCTGCCGCTTGCTCACAGCTATTTCTTCTAAGACCGGCAAATTGATTTCCACGTTGAAGTGGCCGGAATTGGCCAGGATGGCACCGTCTTGCATGACCTCGAAGTGATGGCGATCGAAAACATGGATGTCACCGGTGGCGCTGACGAAAATGCGTCCTAATTTGGCAGCTTCTTGCATTGGCATAACGCGGAAGCCATCCATGGTTGCTTCTAGTGCTCTGAGTGGGTCTACTTCTGTGACGATGACGTTGGCACCCATGCCCCGCGCTCGCATGGCGATGCCGCGACTGCACCAGCCATAACCACCCACAACGAATACTTTGCCGGCCAACAGGATATTCGTGGCCCGGATGATGCCATCCAACGTGCTCTGGCCGGTGCCGTAGCGATTATCAAATAAGTACTTGGTCATGGCATCGTTAACGGCAATAATGGGGTAGGCTAATGCTCCATCCTTTGCCATGGCTTTCAGCCTGATGACGCCGGTAGTGGTTTCCTCTGTGCCGCCGATGACATTGCCCAATAATTCCTGGTGCTTGGCATGCAGCGTGCTCACCAAGTCGGCTCCGTCGTCCATGGTGATGTTTGGCCTGTGTTCCAGGGCGGCTTCCAGATGTTGGTAGTAGGTTTTGTTATCCTCTCCTTTGATGGCAAAAACGGGGATTTCGTGGAACGCCACCAACGCTGCCGCTACATCGTCTTGGGTGCTCAAAGGGTTGGATGCCGTTAGAACCACGTCTGCGCCGCCGGCTTGCAGGATGCGCATCAAATTCCCTGTTTCCGATGTCACATGCAGGCAGGCTGATACCCGCATCCCCTCTAATGGGCGTTCTTCGCGGAACTGCTTTTCCAGCAAATTGAGAACTGGCATTTCCTGGGCAGCCCATTGGATGCGGAGTCGCCCTTTTTCGGCCAAGTTGATATCCTTGATATGGAAGGATGGTTTTGTCATTCAGATTTCTCCTTTACTTTTGTGGACTTTGTAAAAGCCCTTTAACTTTATCATCTCCGTAAACGGTTCGATAGCGTTGGATAAATTCTTCCAATGTGAAGTAGTAGCTCTGAGTACCCATGTTTTCCAGGACGTAAGTGGCGGCTAAGCTGCCGATGCGCCCGGCGACATCCCAATCTAAGCCGCTGTGCAACCCGGCCAGCAATCCACCGCGATAGGCATCGCCAACGCCAGTAGGATCCACGATGGCTTGCGGCGGGGCAGGGGGAATATGGATGGCTTTCCCCTCCCGGTAAATTGTAGAACCGTTCTCCCCTTCGGTAACAATTACTGTCTCGGCTAAGGAGGTTATTTGCCCGTGGGCCAGGCCGGTTTTCGCTTTAACCATTTCATATTCATACTCATTGGAGACGAAAACGCGGGCGCCTTTTACTCCGTTAAGCAAATCGTCACTGGAAAGACGCACAATTTGCTGGCTGGGATCGTAAACATACGGTATCTGCAGCTCCTGGCACTCCTTGACATAGCGACGCATGGCTTCTGGATCGTTGGGTGAAATAACGGCATACTCGATTTGGCCAAAATCGAGGTCGCGGAAGGAAAGCTCCTTGGCTTTAGCCATGGCACCGGTATAGAAACTGGCGATCTGGTTGTTTTCTTCGTCGGTGCTGACGAAGAAGGAGGCCGTGAATTCATCCGGGATGACTTTCCAGCCACGAGTGTCTACTCCGTGGTGCTCCAGCCAGCGCCGGTAGTCCTCCGCATCTTGCCCGACAGTGGCCATGATAATCGGGTGTTGGTGAAGCAAACTCATGCTATAAGCGATATTGGGGGCACACCCTCCACGAGCTTTGTGCATGGAGTCTACTAGAAAGCTGACACTGAGGTGGGCAATTTGATCCGGTAGGATATGTTCGCGGAATTTGCCTGGGAAAGACATGATGTAGTCATAAGCAACGGAACCGGTGATAACGATACTCACTTAGTAACGCTCCTTTTCCTGGAAATCGGTGTATTGGCTGTTTTCCATAATGATCATTGCCGGCCCTGCCCTTTGGCGGCCAAAAAAAAAGCCCCCGAAGGAGCTTCACCATTGGGGCGGCTCCTCTCATCTTTCAGACAGAAAAGTCTGCCGGAATTAGCACCATGGGCATTGCCCAAGCAACACCCTGGTTGCCGGAGGATCGCAGGGCCGGTCCCTCCCCTCCTCTAGATAAGAGTGCTTCGATTTCTTGATAGTCCCACCAGTAGGTGTTGCTAAACCCGCCTGGCCACTTTCGCCCTGGAGAAGATGCCGAGGTCTTGAATCCCTCGATGTTCGCTGTGCCATCAGTGGTGCAATTGAGCCGGTGTTTGTCAGTTACACCTACGAGGCAGGCTACCAACTTCTTTATGTATTCACTTGGCTTGAGTATAGATGACACTACTGAATTTGTCAAAATATTTTCATCAAAATTGCGTTTCCGCTCAGGGATGTAGGGTCATCCCTACCACGCTGAAGAGCTCAGCTATTGCTTCACGATTTAGAAGTTGTAGTTGCTTTTGAAATCGGCCAGGGACGGCAGTGCCAGAGATAGCAGACCTCCCCCCAGAAGCGGAAATGTGTCTTTTGTTCATCCAACCAGAATTGCGCCCAGCAGCGACGCAACGGCCAGATGAAAGCGGATACCGTTCCCAGCAGAAATAGGGCAACGCCGAACCAAAGAGCACTCTGGCCTGGCCGATGACTGGCGGATACCAGCACGTCATGGCTGATCTTGGCTTTGAGGGTAATATCTGGAGGGATGGGAATCTCTTGATCCTGCGTAACCAGCAATGAAGAGAGTGGCTTGTCTTCCCGGTAGGCCTGGACAAGGAAGACAGGCTGGTGGAACCCTTTTGCTGGTAGTTCACTGTAACCGACAATGCGCAAAGTGATCTTTGCTTCCGGTAATAGCAGGTTTTCCTCTGTGCCGGAGACAGGGAAGGATAAGTCGGCTGTGGTGAGCGTTTGCCCGTTGACCATCTGGATGAGTAACGGTGTGCCGCTATGGCTCAGGGCCCTGAGGTGCAAGCGCGATGGCGCACTCAGGTAGGAAAAGAGGATTCCACCAACAATAACATGGCTGCCGGGTACAAGCTTTTTTTGTTGTGCTTTTTGGCTGTTCGTGATGGTAACAGAGGCTGTTGGGTAGGATGAGTCTGTTCCTTGTAAATTGGTCAAAGTGATCTGGAAGCCCCGATGAGGCGTTGCCCATGTTTGGCCCGGAGAAAGCTGATGTGGTGCTTCAGCCCAACTGAAATAGGCACCGATCAGTAGCCCGGTAACTATTAGGAGTCCCCCGGCGGCTGTTAACAGGTGACTGCGGATGCCGGCCAGCGGCCCGAATGCAAAGATATACCGCACGTCATCGACAGCAACTTGACTGGCTAAGATTCCGCATTGATGCAGTGTTTCTGTGGCCGCTGTTTCGGCGGCGGCGATGTCTCCTCCGATGTTTTCTTCTTCCGAAAGGGCTTTTTTTGCTACCCGAGACAGGCTAGGCACTTGCGTCCGGTTTGAGCGCGCCCAAGTTATTATCCTGAATGCCTCACCCAGGCGTGCCCAAAAGACCAGGCCTAAGAAGAACAAGAGAAAGCGCCACCACATGCTTTGCTGGAGGGAGAATAGTCCCAGGGAGGCTGTGAATGTGCCGGCGGGGAAAGCAGCGGTGTGGCTCCGGATCCAGGCAGCCTGACTCCGGGGGTCGGTGGCAAGGTAAAGGGGAGCTTGGGGCCAGACGAATAAGATGAGGACGCTCACGCAGAAGAACACCGCAGCAAACCAGAGGATTCCGGTGCTGTTACACAGCGCCCATGTTGCGTCTATAAGCCTCCTTGCGCCTGAGAAAATTATCTTGAGAGTGTCAATGAGCTTGTTCACTGTGTTGTATGGCTCCTCTGTAGCCGTTGGCGTTGGGGCGGCTTATACGGAAAAGCCCCACCCAAGCCGGTGGGGCCCTGACTGAGCCACCCATCGGACTTGAACCGATAACCTACGCATTACGAATGCGTTGCTCTACCGATTGAGCTAGGGTGGCAAGCTCAATTAAAATTATATGTGTGTCAGGCACCCTTGGCAAGTTTCTCTGTGGGCTATCGGCGGGTAAAAACGACGTTACCTCAGGTTATTGAGCGGTTGTCATGAGCGGTTGCACGCCGCATAATGATGAAAATAGGACGCTGATGACGCAGATGAACGCTGATTTCCGCAGATTCCTAAAGAATAACCTGCGTTAATCTGTAGAATCAGCGCAATCAGCATCCTATTTTCGGAGTGGTTGTCATGAGCGGTTGCACGCCGCATAACGATGAAAATGCTTTCTGTGCTTTTCAGTGGCTATTTTCAGAGCAGGTACACGGTTGTGGTATGTTGTGGTATAATATAGGTGTACACAGGGGTTCCCCGAGCCAGTGAGTTCGGCTCATTGGCTGTGAGTCCGAACTTCGTGGGATGCCGTTCTCTTTATCATAAGAGGGACAACGAATGCGAGGGAAAAATAGAGCTCTACGAGTCTATCTCCTGGCCTCTCCTTTTCAGTATGACTCATAAAACAACTTCAGTCGGCAAGTAGGCAGTGTAAACCCGCATGAGTTCTTTTAATTATTCTTGATCTTAACTTGCCTATGGGGTTTCAGGTGCCACGCGGGGCCAGAGAGAAGGAAAAATGTCCAAGTTCATCATTGCCCATGATGTGGGCACGGGAGGAAACAAGGCGGTTCTGGTAACTCCGGATGGCAGTATCTGCGGGGGAGATTTCGAGCCCTATGACGTCCATTACCCCAAGCTAGGCTGGGCTGAGCAGGAGCCAGAAGATTGGTGGAGGGCTGTGTCACTGACCACGAGGCGGCTCCTCGAAAAAACGGGAGTGCAGCCCCAGGACTTGCTGGCCATGACGTTTAGCACCCAGCTTTTGGGAATAGTCCCCATGGATCCCAAAGGAGAGGCTCTGCGTAGTGCTATCATATGGCTGGACAACCGAGCTACCAGGCAGGCCAGCGTCGTAATGCACAAGTTCATCAACTCCCGCGTGTTCGCCATGTTTGCAGGCGCCCCTCTCGGAGGCAAGGATGGAATTCCGAAGCTACTTTGGCTAAAGGTAGAAGAACCAGAGATATACAACCGTATGTGCTGTTTCCTTGATGTGGACGGCTATCTGCTCTACCGCTCGACAGGCAGGATGGTCATGGAATGGTCAGGAGCGTCGGCCTTTGGACTTGACCTCAATAAGAAGGATTGGCTCAGGTGGGTGTTTCGTTATATCGGTATTGACCCGGGAAAGCTTCCTTCGCTGGTGCGCTCTGTAGATCAGGTAGGGACATTGTCCTTGGAAGCTGCCAGGGATTGTGGATTGCTGGAGGGCACACCGGTCATCGCCGGAGCAGGCGATGCTCAATCAGCAGCGGTAGGCTCCGGAGCCGTAGGGGAAGGTGAAGGCCACCTGTATTTGGGTACCTCAGGATGGGTGGGGGTTACCACGAAACGCACACCCACTGGCAAGCATGGGGTCGTGACGATACAATCCGCCGATCCGTCTAAAGCGCTCCTTTTCGCCGAGAGCGAAACCGCTGGTGCCTGCCTGAAATGGGTAAGGGATGAACTCTACAGGGCCGAGAAAGCCAACCCAGAAGTGTCCAATGTGTACGCGCTGATGGATGAAAAGGTAGAGACCGTGCCGTCTGGTTCCGGGCGTTTGTTATTTATGCCGTGGCTGTATGGAGAGCGGGCCCCTGTGTATGACACTTATGTGCGCTCAGCGTTCATCAACCTGAGCGCCGAACACACGCGGGAGCACATGACCCGCGCCGTGTATGAAGGGGTTTCTTACAACATGCGCTGGATACTGGAGATAGTTGAGGAAGAATTCCATTTTCCGGTCCCGACGCTCAGGGTCATCGGGGGAGGAGCACGGGGGGCGCCATGGATGCAGATTCTGGCCGATGTGACCCACCGGCGGGTGGAGACAGTTGCTCATCCGATAGATGCAGGAGCGGTCGGGGTTGCCCTCGTGGCGGCGATCGGGCTGGGCATCTACCCCAATTTTGACGCCCTGAAATCTGTGGTGAAAGTGGAAAAGGTCTTCGAACCAAGAAAGGAAACGGCGGGCATCTATGATTCGTTGTTCGGGGTCTACAAGGAGGTCTACAGCCACATGAAAGGAATTTATCGAAAGCTGAATGAAGGGAGAGGAACGGGAAAAGGCGCTTCTCCCAGCAACACGTAGATTCTCACGGGAGGTGAATCATGAGTAAAATAGATTTGTTTGCATTGCCGTTGGCATTGCCGGATGGGATAGACTACGACGAGTACCTTGTGGCCACCTACTTGGCATCTTTCCCGCCGGATATACCCATCCCGAAGCTGGCGCCGGCGCTTGCCGTCGAGCAGAGCACAGGCACGTGGGTACCTGTCCCGGGGGAAACCAAACAGCTCCTCAAGGATCATGTCGCCAAGGTCATTGGCGTGTATGAAGTGCCGGATCTGGAGTTTGCCGTGCCGAAGTCCCTCGACAGCCGGAATTACATTCTCCAGATCGCATACCCGGAGGTGAATATCGGGGAACAAATTCCGATGCTCCTCACGACGGTGGTCGGCAACATCTCCATGGCCGGGCGCGTGAAAGTGATGGACATCCGGTTCCCGAAGAAATATGTGGATGGTTTCAAAGGCCCGAAATTCGGTATCGAGGGCGTCAGGAAGCTCCTCGGGGTTCCGAAACGCCCCCTTCTCAACAATATGATCAAGCCATGTACCGGCTACTCTCCGGAAGTGGGCGCAGAGCTGTTCAAGGCGGCTGCGCTAGGTGGATGTGACATTGTCAAAGACGATGAGCTGCTCGCGAATGCCTCTTTCAACAAAATCCAAGCACGGGTGAAACTGTACATGGAGATAGAGAGGCAGGTATACGAAGAAACTGGCGAGCATACCCTCTACACGG
>WFQT01000356.1 GCA_015486895.1 Anaerolineae bacterium | reverse complement strand
TATAAGAGACAGATCAGAGAGCGCACCAAGCGCGCACTGAGCTGGTCGCCACGGACATCAAGACGTTCTCGCCCGACATAGACAAACTTTCGTAGCCAGATTGTGCATCTATGATCCTGCTAATGGCTGGAATGTCATGGCAGCAAGATTGAGTGAGGCTCTCCTTGTCCACCTGGATAGCTTTGGGCTGCGGCAATGCTCGTTGCTCAAGCAAGAATTATTGTCAATAGAAATCGTAGAGGTTAACAAATGAGTACACAAGAGAATGATACAACTACCGAGAGAACAGCTCGCCCTGAAAGGGCGTCGAGAACAAGGCAGACCAATAGGTCATCAAGAACAGGACGGTATCGACAGTCGCGTCGAACATCGCGCAAGGTATGTCCGTTCTGTGTGAGTAAAGCGAAGTATATCGACTATAAAAAGCCGGAATTGTTGAGGCCCTATCTGACTGAATTTGGTTTAATTCAAGCCCGGCGCAAGACTGGCGTCTGTGCGCGTCATCAACGGATGTTAGCTCGGGCAGTGAAAAGGGCCCGCTTTTTGGCTTTGCTTCCCATGTCTCCCAGCCATAATCTCCACAGTCATTAGGGGAGTGCACTTTTCTGCGAAAGCATAAGCGGACTGGACCAGGGCAGGGAGAACTCCCGTGCCCTGGTTTTGATGCTGTTCACTACTTTGGGAATGCATGTTCGTGATTTTTGAATCTCTGGCTAACAGCTAAGGAGGAGTTCGTAGTATGGCAAAGAAAAGGAAAAAAGAGGAAAATGAGCGGCAAATTACCCGCAAGCAGGCTCGCCTTAGCCGTCATGAGCGGGAGAATATGCGTAAAGTGTGGATCGCCGCTGCTACCTTGATCGTTTTGGTGCTCTTGGTAGTGCTTTATGGCTTTGTCGAGGAGTATGTGGTGAAGCCAAATATTCCTGCGGCCGTGGTCAATGGCGAGAAAATCAACCGGGACGAATTGGCACATTACATGGCTTACCATCAGCTTTCCTTAGAGCAACAGTTGCAGCAGATGGAGCAATTACAGAAACAACTGGATCCGGAGGGGAAGAGTAGCCTGTTTACTTCTCAGATTCAACAGCTTAAAACCCAGCTCAGCGCTCCCGAAACTTTTGCGAAACAAACTTTGGATGGCATGATCGACAATGTGCTCATTCGCCAGAAAGCGAAAGCAATGAATATCAGCGTGAGCGACGCTGAGGTAGAGAAGGCGATCCAGGACTTTTTCGGGTATGTTCCTAACCCGCCCACCCCTACGCCTACTCCGTCACCTATGCCGACACCAACTGTGGGGCCAGGAACGTCTACACCCACACCACTGCCAACTGCCACTGTTACACCAACACCGTTGACTTATGAAGGATATCAGGTCCGTTATAAGAATTATGTAAATTATTTGCAGCGGCAGACGGGCCTCACGGAGCAGGAATTTCATCAGATCTTCTTGGATCAGCTCTTACGGGATAGAGTGCTGGAGGCCGTGACGAAAGATGTACCTACCACGGAAGAAGCTGTCCATGCCCGGCACATTCTAATCCGGCCCAAAGTGCCTACGCCGGCGGCTGTTGGTGCTGGCACGCCTACGCCGACGCCTGATCCTGCTCTACAGCAATTTGCCGATCAAGCGGCAAAGGTGAAAGCCGAAACGCTTTTGAAGCAATTGAGAGGTGGTGCCGATTTCGCCGAGGTAGCGAAGAAGAATTCTGATGATCCAGGCTCTGCCAGCGTAGGGGGAGATTTGGGCTGGTTTAGCCGGGGTAAGATGGTGAAGCCGTTTGAGAACGCAGCTTTCTCGTTGGGGGTCAATCAGATCAGTGACGTGATAAAAACTAATTATGGGTATCACATCGTCCAGGTGTTGGAGAAAGATCCCAAGCACCCAAGGAGCAAGGCGGATATCAAGAAGGACAAAGACAAAGAATTCCAAAGATGGCTGAGCAAAGTGCGCAGCGAGGCGAAGATTAAGAAGAGTTTTACCTTAAGCATGTTGCCACCGAAACTGCTAACGCCTGTCCCTGTGCGATAATCGCTC
>WFQT01000355.1 GCA_015486895.1 Anaerolineae bacterium | reverse complement strand
GTTAAGTACTTCTGCAGTGCTCGCCTTGCCTCGGCGTTCAGCGGCACAGTGCGTGATTTTGTTCCTTTGCCGGAGCGCACGGTCACTGCCCCTTTCCGCTCTCCGACCTCCACGTCCTCCAGGGTGAGGGTGGCCACTTCCCTCACCCGCAGGCCGCTGTTGAGCATGAACGTGATCAGCGCTTCGTCCCGGGCATTCCCGGAGCGCTGCACCGCCCGCAACAGCTTCCGTTCTTCCGCTTTGTCCAGCCACTTGGGGGCCAGCTTGCTCTTCTTTACCCCGTTGACCACTTCCGTGGGGTTGCTTGCCGCCAGCCCTTTCCGTCTCGCCCAGCGGAAAAGCGCTTTCAACGCTGCCAAGTGCTGGTTGATGGTGGCCGGGCTGATCTTGCGGTTCAGCAGATAGCGCTGGTATTCCCGCACGTCAATCGCCGCCACGTCGCCAATGGAGAAACTTTCTTGGACCGTGGACGTGTACCAGGTTACGAAATCACCCAACGCCCGTTCGTAGGCTTTCACCGTGTTGCGGCTTTTTGCGCCCCGCAGGTAGTCTAAAAAGTCGGAAACAGTCTCTTGAATTGTGCTCATCATTCCCCCTGAAATAATTATCTGAAGAGTTTTTCGGCCGTTAATCGGCCATTTCAGGGGTATTATCGCACGAAAACGGGGCAAAGTCAAACGATAATACTCCTTAGCAGGAGGGATTATGCAACGGGATTTGGAGTTAAGTCTTCTTCAGATCAACCCAGAGGAGATTGGTTGGCAAGAGGTTGGTGGTCGAGAAAGGGTTGATTTGCTTCAAAAGACTTCATGGTGAGTTCCAATATCTGGCTTTCCTGAAAAAACTCTTTTATCGCAGAGTCCGCCGAGAACGCAGAGAAAAAAACAGCTATTTCGGAGGAAAATACTCGTTAAAGTCCTATCATTTCTCTCTCTGCGTCCTCTGTGCTCTCGGCGGTGAACCTTTTTGCAGTAGAGTCAGTATTATGTCTCGCAGATAGTTCATATGTAGACGCTCTATCTTTCTCCTCCAGAATTCTTATATTTACGTCCCGGAGGGATAATGCCACAATATCACCATGGAGCAACCTTGACGACTACAGGGTGGTACACACCAGGCGGCTACAGGTGGTACACACTAACCGGCTACAGGTGGTACAGTATAGCCCGGTCAGTGACACTGGCCCGTTTTGCCCGCCAATCACTGGGTCACTTGGGTGAAAACCTATAGGCCATTATCGAATGCGAACCGACATTGACAGGGCATGGGAAAGAGTTGACCCTCTGAAGTACGTGAATTCTGAAAGAGGAGAGTGGGGATGAAGGAAACGGAACTTTTCCAAAAGCGCCTGGAGCAGAATCGGGCAGTTGGTCACAGGTTTGTTTTTTGCCCGCCTTCATACTCGCGATATAGCGGCTGCCCAAGAGCCCCCCGAAGAGCTCCCGGGCCAAGCACAATCACCGCCTTTCAGTGGAATAAGACATCTCAATTGCTAATCTTTCCACTCTCACTTGTCCTTATCTTATAGTGCCGTTTGCCCGGACCTTGACGTGTCCTTAACTCCACTCTATTCCGTTAAGGACAGGCCGATCAGGCGCATGACTGCTTGGAGGCTTGCCTACTTCTTCAGTGCTCGCGCCAATAACTGAGCCAACTGCTCCACGTCTGGGGGCTTGAGCAGCCACCCGGCTATGCCCTGCGCCTGCAAGTCCGTCAACTCTTTCTCCAGCGGATGACCGCTCAACATCACCACTGGTAAAGTCAGTCCGCGTTGTCGCATGGCTTGGAACAACGCTTGCCCCCCCATCTCTGGCATCACTAGATCGCTCAACACCAGATCAATCTCTGGATGTTGCTCCAAGACGGAGAGCGCTTCGTGACCATTCGCCGCTTCCAGCACACGATAGTTCAATAATTCCAGGGTATCTACCAGGGCTTCCCGTAAAATGGCGTTGTCCTCGACTACCAGGATCGTCTCGCCTTGCCCTTGGAGTGCAGCTGCGACCGTCGCAGGGGACTGCTCCGCTTCCTGGAATACCAAGGCCGGTAGGTAGAGCGTGAATATGGTACCTTCCTCCAGCTTGCTCGTCACGTCAATGTGCCCCCCGTGCTGCTTGATGATGCCATACACCTGAGCCAAGCCCAGCCCTGTTCCTTCTCCTATCCCTTTGGTGGTGAAGAAAGGCTCGAAGACGTGTGGCAAAATCTCCGGTGGGATGCCAGTCCCGGTATCCGCTACCGTTATCCGCACCCATCCGCCGGTTGCCATCTCGGGTAACGGTGCTTGCTTGCTGTCATCGACTTGGATCCGCTCCAAGCCAATGCGTAATAGGCCACCATTTGGCAGTGCGTCCCGTGCATTGACAGCCAAGTTCAGGAGCACCTGCTGCATACGCGTCGGGTCGGCGTTGATCGTGTAGTCATCGTGGCCGTAGTCCAACCTGATTTTAATGCTCTCCGGCAAGGTGCGCGCCAACAGCTTGGCTTGCTCTTCTAGGAAAGGCATCAAGTCCATGGGGCGGCGTTCGAGCACAGCGCGCCGACTGAAGTCGAGGATTTGGCGGATCAGTTTGCTGGCCAGATTGGCCTGTTGGGCGGTCGTCTCCAAACGTTTGTGTGTCTCGGGAGGCAGAGCGGGGTTGTTGAGCTCCATCTGGGTATAGAGGACAATCACCGCTAAGATGTTATTGAAGTCGTGGGCGATTCCGGCTGCCAGTTTCCCAACGGCCGCTAAGCGTTCCTGCTGGTGCAGGCGCTGTTGAGCTTCACGTCCCTCCGTCACATCGCGGATGACGAGCACCCAGCCTTGAGATCCGGGGCTGTCTTCGATTGGCCTGGCAATGATTTCAAAGATGCGGTTCTCTGCTGTCACTTCGTGCCACAGCCCCTTTGGTGGCGAGGTGAGCAGTTCATCCAGGGGGTGGTTGCCAAGATAAGTGAGCGTATCACCCACGTTCGCATTGGCCAGAATGGCCAGGTCTCCTTCGGCCACCGGATTGGCCAGGATCACTCGGTGTGCTGTGTCCAGCAGGAGCACGCCTTCCGGCACGGTTTGCATGATTTGCCGCACCTGATGAGCCTGTTGCCGCGTTTCCTCGTACAGCCGCGCGTTCTCGATAGACACCGCCGCCTGGTTGGCAAAGAGGGAAAGAGCCTGTATTTCTTCCTCAGAGAATGGACGAGGCTCAGCATAGCGGACAAACAACACCCCAATGCACCGCTCCTTGGTTGTAAGGGGCAGACCAATGAAGCTCCTGACCCCTTTCTCCCGCAGGTCGGGGCGGATCAGCAAAGCTTCCTCTTCCAGACCGCTCACTATCAGAGGCGCGCCCGTCTGATAGATACTCATTGTAGTGACGTCGATGCGGGGCGCGGGTTCTTCCTCCAGCGGCTCCATGTCAGCCCCCATCCCCAGCCGGAACCCCGGACGCCCATCTTGATCGAGCATGTTGATCGTGGCCGAGTGGGCACCAGCAGCTTCGATCACCTTCCGGATCACCAGATCGAGGGTCTCTTCCAGATTCAAAGCCTCATTGACCTGGATGCTCATCTCATAGAGGTGGCTAATTCGCTCTACTAACCTCTGCGACCGCTGATACAAGCGGGCGTTCTCGATTGCGATGGCAGCCTGGCTGGCGAAAAGGGTGGCCAGCCACATGTCATGCTGGTCGAAATGCCTGGCCCGGCCGATCTCGGTGAAGTCCATGATGCCAATGATCCGCTCACCGTACTTGAGGGGCACACCGAGGACGGTGGTGAGCGGTTCATCCTTCCAGTCTGGCGACTGTCCTTCCCAGTGGTGATAATCGCCCACTGTCAGAGGTTCGCCACTTTGCAAAACTCGACCAGCAACCCCCTCTCCGGGAGCCAGACGTGTGCCGGTGTAATCCCTCGAGTACCCATCGCTGACGACGAGCTCCAAGTCGCCTCTCCTCCCGTCGACGAGGTAGATGTCCCCCGCCTTGACGCCCAGCAAGCGGCGGCCTTGTTCTACAATGTCCCGCAAGAGTTCGTCGAGATCCAGTTGAGAGGCGATTGCCAGGGAGATCTCCCGCAGCGCCTCCAGTTCCTCGGCACGGCGTTCGATTTCCGCCTCCATTCGCTTGCGTTCGCGCATGTCCCGGGCCACGCCTACCACTGCGGCCAGACGTCCATCCTCCTCCCGAATCATAGAACCGTTGAAAACGACTGGGATCCGCTCGCCCGACTTAGCCCGCAGCGTCAGCTCCACATCACGCGCCGCCCCTTTACGGACCAACTTAGCCAGCCCAGTGCCCCTGAAAAAGAATTCTTCTTCTTCTTCTTCTTCTTCTTCTTCTTCTTCAAAAATAGTGCCAACCGGCCGGCCGATGATCTCGTCCTTTGGGTAGTCCAACAGTTCGAGCGCTGCCCGGTTCAGCGTCCTGATAGTGCCATCGGGGTTGGCCACGATGACCGCGTCGAGCATGCTTCCCAGGATGCCTGCCTGATAGCGGTAGGAGGCCTGTAGTGCTTCCCCTGCCAGCCGGCGGGTCCTGGAAAGCTCAACCACTACGCCTCCCACGAGAAGGAACGATGCCGCCCTAGCCAGGTCCGAGGTGATGGATACTTCCACCCCTGAGATCACATGTGAGGCCAGCAGGAATGCGCACAGAAAGGCGGTTAGAAACCAACTCCGCCTCTCCCACCATATAGCGGCCATGATGATCGGCAGGTAATACAGGTGGGGAAAGATCTTGTCAGTGCCTACTACGCTGTGGAAGGATACCGTAGCTGCGCAGATCACCAGCGTCAAGATAACGACTACGAAGGTTCTCTTGTTCATCCTCTTCGTCCTCCTGCCCCTCTGCCCTTATGGGCTGATCCTATTGCACCTGGGCAACGAGCCGTAGGCAGCACTGAAAGAGTGGCACAGCTCTCTTTCTGCCTCCCTCAGGTTCTCCCGCACAAGTATATATCGGAAAGAGCACTCATAGCTGTCCAGCAGCACCCTCAAATCGCCGTTCTTCGAACCCGGCCGCAGGTGATCTCGTAGCCGTTTCCTGAGGTTCTTTGCGCTTCCAATGTATACTACGGCGCTGGAACTCAAGGGATAGTCAACTTCCACCTCAGCCAGGGATATCTCATAAACCCCAGAGACTTCCGGCGCATTGGCCCTTACCGACGCCATGTTAAGCGGGTAGTGGAAGGATAGACGGATTTCCTGGGGTGGATACGTATGGATGCTATTCCTGGTATAGGAGGGGGGTATTCTCATGACCCGGCGACACGCGGCGATGGTGCGCCGTGAGACCAAGACGCCAAACCGCTCTTTCAACCTCTCCTTGATCTTCTCGTCAGTGTAGGCTCCTCCGATATCACCTCGCCTGATCTGCTCCTCCTCGTCCAGAATGGCTTTGATGAATCGCTTGTACACATCGCGAGTGCTAGGGAAAAAATCCCGCAGCGGGACCTCCTGGTCCAAGGGACTCAGCACACTCATATTGCGCGTGAGCCGGGATATCATGCTGTGGTCGACAAACTCCAGTTTGCTGCCAGCCGGCAGAAAGCGACTGTCGCCCTGCAGGTCGCCTTTTATCCATTCGGCCAGGGCAACCCGGCTCAGCGGCTTCAGATGCAACGGATCGCCCGAAACCAAGTAGTCACCCTGGTGTTCGGCGATGCCCATCAGCATCATGTGCGTCAGCCTATTCCTGCTGTTGATGAGCCTCATTTGCCGCCTCAGCGCCTGGAGCTCGGCTTCATCGTCGGTCGAGAGCTCCTGAGCTTGCCTTAAGTGCCTCATTTTCCCTTCGTCAAGAGCATATTCGCCCGCCATCCCGGCGTGCCCGTAGCTCATGTAGAAACCTTGTTGGTCTTCTCGCAACTGCCCGATAGAGTTGGGTGTCAGGCCTCGCAGTGACTCCAACACCTGAGCTCTTGGAAACAGGTTGGTGGAAATGATGTCAGGCAAGAGCTGCGTGAACATGCGAGTTCCCTCCATCTTTTCTATCACTGCCTCATACCTAGTCAGGGGCAGCTTCAGGAACCTGACCAGAATGATGACGCCAATAAGACGCCTGCCTACCGCTCTATGCACAGCGCAAGCAGACGGTATGGCCGGCGTCTTTGGCAGTCGAGCCAAGAGACGCAGGAGCCAGAATGCCGAGTCCCGGGAAGGGACGACTGATAGACTCGTCCCGCGAATAGCCGATAATCCACCCTGCATAAGGGTTGACATCAATTATGCGCATGTCGCTCCCCGAGGGCCACCTCTATCTCCGATTCACGTCCGCGGGTAACTAAACTCTGACGCAGATGGAGCAGCTCAATCCCCTTCCCGACCTCATCATCTACAACGAGCACTTTCACTTTGCTGACTCCTTCACGTCCTCTCCCCCTATCAGGGTATTTTTAGCGTCAGGCAAGGGGAAACGTCCCCCGTCTTGGTTGGCTATTCACTACAAGACCTTAGATTGGACTCTTGACAATCTGGCCCCCACGAGCCAATGAAAATTTGACAAAAGGGAGGGGCTGTTCCAGCAATAGTGTATTGTGAATATCGATCAACATACTACCAACCTGAAACAGTTCCAGTTAACATTATACCAAAACTACCAGAACTTTATCAATCGAGCCGACTCGTTAATAGACCTATTGGATGCCATAGGCAGCCTGCCCAATACAAACTCGGTCGTGGAGCACATCCTGGCGGCCTGTTATCCACGCAGCTACGCAATCACCTTCCAAGCATCCCTTGTAGCTGATTGCCATGGGCGAACATCGTCATGAACCAACGCCGGAGCATATCTATTGCCGGCGCGTCCCCTACCCCACCCCGCCGATCTCTATCCTGTTCCCTATGTTGAATGGCTACGGGCGCTATTGACATATGCAGGTGCTAATTGTATCATTGTAACGTTGATCCTGATCGGTTAGGCAAACTCAGCGGACTGGATTCCAGCATAACATTCGCTCCGTCTCGGGTGGAGGTATCATGCGTATAAAAAAGTTGCTGTTGCACATCAAGAAGCGCCTGTACCTTTACGTTGCGATCGATTTCGTTCTGGCTTTGCTGATAGGGCTGCATTTCAACGTCCAGCAGATGAACATCAAACCGATCAGCATTGCAGCCGTATTTATCATGCTTTATCCGATGCTCACGGGGATGATCATTGAGAAAGTGAAAAAAGCTGGCCGGAATTTCAAGTTGATCTTAGCAACTTTGACTTTTGCCTATTTCATTGCTTCTATAACGGCTTTCATCGTCTCGAGAACCCTGCTCCAGGGTTACCCGGATATTGCTTTTGCCATGGTCATGGTAGGAGCCATTCCTTGTTCAAATATGTTAATCGGCTGGTCGGGTATTGCCGATGCCAGTGTCGAGGATGCTTTGGTGATAGCCGTGCTGGGCCTATTGCTGATTCCCGTCTTCTCGCCCGTCATACTCAAGTTCAGCGGAGGGGTCTTTGT
>WFQT01000354.1 GCA_015486895.1 Anaerolineae bacterium | reverse complement strand
TCCTGCACGCTATACTGGACGGCGAAAGTGTGGACCCACATGGTTCGACCTAGGCGGGCGAAGCCTCCGAAAATCCGGTTAGTGCGGTAAGGAGGTACAGGAAATGAAAAGGCGTAAGTGGATTTCCGTGTTGATGGCGGTGGTGTTGTTGTTGCAGGTTCTGCCGTTCAGTGCTCTGGCGAGGGTCTCGCCAGAACCAAATCTGTTGATGGGCGTGCCTGTTGGCACTAGAGCGAGAGAACTAGGTGTAATATACTACACACAACTCGACAATGGAGAGAGGTAATAAGTATAATACCAGATCCCCCTAACACCGGTTTTTGCCAGAGTACAGTGGCTACTCCGGAGATCTTTTATCTCCTCCAAACACAAAAAGGCCGTAATCACAAGGGCAAATGTGGAAAGTGGGAAGGTGCTGACCAACATCCAATATGAGCACAGAGAGGCATTTTAATGAAACCACAACAAAAGACATACCGAGAGAAACTAACTTTTGAATTGATGTTACTAATCACTATATTGCTGGTGATTTCTGTTAGTGGATTGTTTTGGCGCATGAGGAGGTTCCAAGGTGAGATGTACTCATCGATGCTATCGATTGATGAGCGTTTAGATCATCTGGAAGAAATGTCTGGTATACACTCTTCCGCTTCCTTACTTCCAACAGAAGGGCTTGATCTTGGAGTGACGGCTCCTCGTTTTACTGCGTCGGATATACATGGGAACAGCATTTCGTTGTCACAGTTTAGAGGGGAGCGAGTGCTGTTAATGTTTTCTTCTCCCGAGTGTAGTGCTTGTAAACACATGTTTGGTCAGGTGAGATCGTTTGTTAAAAACAATCCGCATATACATGTATTGATGGTGTCTATCGGACCTACTGAAGTGAACCGCGCAATTGTCGCAAAAGAGAATTTCCCTTTTCCCGTGGTGTTCTTGCCAGAAGACACTCCTGTGTTAAGAGCCTATAAGATCGTACAAGTCCCTTTCTTCTACGTAATTGATGAAAGGGGAGTTATACTGGCAAAGGGCAGTGCACAGTCAGAAGAGGATATTGAGGCTTTGTGGAATGCTTCTGCACGGCATTCGCAATCGCTATGGAGGTAGGTGGAGCTAAGAATTTGTTAAGCTAGCGATCAAGGAGGTGAGTCATGATGACCGCAAACGCAGCCTTTTCCCCGTGGGCTTTTCGTGTAGTTGCCTTGCTTTTGGTTGTCTCTTTAGTGCTAGCGCTGCTGCCGTTTGTAGCACACGCATGGTGGTACAATGTGTGGCGCCACGTATATTGGAGGGTCCATTGTATGGGCGTGGGGTGTGGCCTACCTGCTGGTACAACGTTGCACTACAGGTATGAGGGTCTTCAATTGTACAGGTGTCACGACGGGTCCGGCACGTGTTATCCTACCGGTACAACAAAGGAAGAATGGCGCGGACAGGGTTGTTACTTCGGTTGCTTCAACTTTACGTATTGACATCGAGCCTGTGATGACAGTGCCATCTACCTCCATAGCTGTGATGATGGCGATGGTGATATAAACGAAATTCCTGTATCAATCTTCAAAATGAGGGCGTTTTTCATGCTTTCGACCTCTGGCCGCACGAAATCTACGTTAGAGCCTGCGATGCGGAGGGTTGAAGTAAAATGACAATCGACATACATGGCAGAGGTGAGTTGCGAGAGTGGTTTACAGTCTTTGTGGCACTCATTGTTCTCGCCTTTCTCGGTACGTCGTGTAATCCAAAAGTCAACGAGCGAAAAGTGCCAGTCAGCTTCCTGGCGCCGGCTTTTTTGTCACTGGATACGTATGTTCGAGAGTTCGAAAGCGCTTACCCGACAATCGAAGTAAACGTCACGTACCGGACAGTTGCGCCTGACAAGTGGCCTGAACATTTTGACTCTGCTTTGTTGCTGACGATGCCTTATGAAAACACTTATCTGCTTCAGGACCTTTCGCCTTTGGTCAAGGACGACCCGCACTTCGAGAAGGACGAATTCTATCCAGGGGTACTCTCGTCCGGTTACGTTAACGGTCGTCTTGTGGCTGTGCCGGTTACAGAAGGCTTTGCGGTACTCGTTTACGATCCGGATCAATTGCCATTGGGCAAGGAGATGCTGCTGAACCCGAGTTGGACGTGGAATGACATGCTAAATGTGGTGACTTCCAATTCCGCCGCTTTTGTGCATGAGTGGGAGAGAGATTTGCTGTTGCGGAATTGCTTGATGGAGCATGTGAGGCCTTTCGACATGGTCAGCGACAAGTTCGTTCCGGCCATCGATAGGAGTGACGTTGTGGCTGAGCTGGAGCAGATGGTCTCCGAGAGGAAGTCGATTAAGACGCTTGGGTCCAATGCTGTAGGTGAGCAAGCGTTATCCTACCTTGTGAACAAGCAAGCAGCGATGACCGTCTACAGAATAGACGCTCCATCTTATGCTTCCGTATTGCGGTCTCGCTATCCTCAGCTAAAGATCACATCCTTGCCGCAGTCGAAGACGACCGTCAACCAGGATCTGTTTGCGCATGCTGTTCTCTCTATGAGCCGGGGAGCAAGAGATACACATGCAACATGGGAGTGGCTGAGTTTCCTCAGTCGTCGCTTGCGGCTGTCTCAGAGCTTCCCCGCCAGACACCTCGGCAAAGGGGCTGGGTTTCCAGTAGGCCCCGATGAGCACTTGAAAGAGGTCGTGCGCGAGATCATGATTGGGCAGGATGGTAGAACTTACCGTGGGCGGCAGGACGCCTTGGGCATCATACTCGATGGAGTTGACTACGCTGTGTACCTTTTCCAAAGTGGCCTTGCTTCCAGTATCGAGCAAGCAGCCAACAGAGCACAAGAAGAAACCGCCCAGCACGTGCAAATGTGGTACGAGGGACAAGATAGCAAAGCACATCCCTTCCAAGTAAGGCCGTATGCATCGGGGCTGCAAGACAACGGGAACGCTTCCAGGTTGCGCGTGTACCTGTTAGATGGCGATCTACCACAGCGCCTGCAGAGCTTCGATACCGCTGATCCGGCAAGTCGACGATGGGACATACAGGTTGTGCCGACTCTTGACGAAGCGGATGCTACTTCTTTTGTCGTGAATGCGGATGACCCTCTCATGTTGCTGAGTATGCACACAGAACTGCTCTCCGTAAGTTCGCTTGAGGAACTGGGATCCGCTGTGGGCACAGGAGACATCTTCCCTCAAGCGCTGGAGGCTGTTTCGTGGAAGGGACAGATAGCCGGAATACCAACCGCAATTCGCCCCGCTGTTCTATACTACGATCAGTCTGCCTTTTCCCGGTCGGGTATTTCGGTGCCCACCCAGGACTGGACCGTGGAGGACGTGCTGGGTGCCGCAGAGAAGATCGCGAAGGCTGGCCTTTCACGTCCAGCATTCACTGTTCAAAGAGCAGGGGATGTGCACTTCGTTCTGGAGCAGATTGGGATAAATCTGTTCTCCTCTGGTCCTGATCCGCAACCTCGTTTCGCAGATCCGGAAGTGATCAGGGCTGTGGATCGACTGCGTCGCCTGAATGGTGGACATCGGGCGTTCGGGTTCTCGGGCAACACTGTTATGATTCTCTCGGCTACACCGTTCCTGGCTGAGGAACAGTCCTTCCACGTAACGGCTTTACGGCCTCGAAAAGAGACATCCTGGCCAATGGAAGTGCACGTTGGTGGTGTGCCAAAAGGTAGTCAGCATGTGTCCGAGGCCTGGCGGTGGTGCCTGTTCGTACAGCAGCATCCGGAGCTGTATCCGCAGGCTTTGCCTGCGCTCCGTTCGTTAGCAAGAGAGCGTAGTGTGCAATCGAGGCTGGGGAAAGAGTATTACAATGCATACATGACAGCGCTGGCTCGGGCTCCTGAGGTCAAGATCGATGATGTCAAACTGGTCACCGGGTTGAGTCTTTTCTGGTTCGACCAGGCGCTGCGCAACGTAGGCCCGGAGACCGACCTGCGCAGCGTGCTGGAGCCTGCCCAGGTCAAAGCGCAGGCTTTTCTCACCTGCACCGGCCCGGAAGTGAAAGACATGGCGCAGCTCTCCGCCTGCGCCCGCCGTGTCGATCCCGACCATCCTTTGGCGCGAGCCGCGCCTTGACGATCGACCGGATTATCGCTATACTTTTAGGCAACGAATACCGGACATCCCGGAATTGTGAGATTGGCAATGCGTAGGCTGGATATGGGCAAGAAGCACATCATCGCGCGTGTACTCTTGGGCGGCCTCTTCCTCGTGATGCTGCTGGCTGCCTGCAGCCGCGGCATCGAAACGAAATCCGCTACCCCGACACCCATCCCCACAGCCGTGCGCCCGCTTCAGCCCACTTACACCGTGCAGCGTGGCGATGTCGTAGTCGATCTGACTTTCAACGCCCGCGTCGTTGCCGGGGACGAAACTCAACTCTATTTCCGGCGCGACGGGTTCGTCTCTCGCGTCTTCGTCCAGGCGGGTGACGACGTGCAAAAAGGAGACATCCTGGCCGAGTTGGACGTTCCTCAGCTACAGCGCAGCCTCGCCAAAGCCAAACACGACCTGCAGGCCGCCCAGCGGGCTCTGGCCGCGGCCAGGCTATCCCACCAGGAC
>WFQT01000353.1 GCA_015486895.1 Anaerolineae bacterium | reverse complement strand
TGGTACTGCACGACAAATGGGACCTGCTCCTGCGAGACGGTTCGCGTGATCGTACAGGGAATCGCGTCTCCATCAGCAGCCACGAGCTTCGCCTCAAACGTCTCACTACGCGTATGCGAGATGACTGTGACATTCATCGATCCCGGCACGTCCACCAGCCATTCTGTTTTGAGCACGCTAGCTGATTTCGGTGACCAGGAGAGCCAGAAGGTGTCCCATGTCTTCGCCTCGCTGCCGCTGAATACGAACTCGCTTGCTTTGCCTTCCGGCTCTTGTTTTGTGAATGCTCCACCGAAGCTGGTGATCGTGACCGGTTCGGAGAAGACAATACGGAATGCCTGTGCCGTTACACCGCTATCGTTCGTGTATACCGTGCCAGCAAAGGTCGCGTCGGCAAAACTCCATACAGTGAGCAGCATCACACAAACAAATAGGACTCTTCTTCGCATCACGTTCCCACCTCTTCTTCCCAGCTACATCAACCATCCTACCGTTTTCCACAGTCTCTGACAAGAAAGGACAAACACGGCGCTCAACCTGTGCAGTTACGATGCGGCATGGGGCCTTGCCTGGGCTCCAGTTCAGCTAGAATCGCAAGGGTGGTGTTCCACGCGTCGGTGAAAGGGATGCTTTGCCCTTCCGGAAGGAGGTAGACTAGATTCCGGTTCCAATCCCGTTCAAACTCACCTTGCCGGGTACGTATGGCTCTCAGGCTTAGCTGCCTTACATCAACCCCTCGTGCAGCGAACTTCTCCATGAGGTGAGGAATAATACTTGCAACATTCACCCCTCTTTGCACGAGGATATGAATGTCGTAGATGTCGCGCGATATGGCAAAGCGGCGTTGCCCACCAATTGCACGAATCTTCTCGGCAAGCATCTCCGCAAGCGGGTAGCATGGCAGAGCTATTTGCCCCAGGGAAACAACGTCGGAATAGGGGTGAATCAAGGGCCGCATTTCAACAGGGAAAATCAGAACTTCCTTACGTGTGATGTCCAACCGAATTGCCTGTGGTGATCCGCCAAAGCGTAGCGGACCTCGAAAGTAGATCCTTGCTTGCAGTGTCTCTGCACCGAGCCCGTCCGAGGTCTCCTCAAAGCGGGGCCTCGCAACAAGAAAATCTGGCCCTCCGCTCTCTGTCGACCACCTCGTCGCCCGTTCTACCCATGCTTCCAACTGCTGCGAGCTAATAGACGAGGTGGCCGTGAAGTCCAGATCCTCAGAGAAACGGTGCTCGGGAAAATACGCTTTGCGAAGACATGTCCCACCCTTGAAACGAAGATGATCCCCCAGATTGTTGGAGGTGTAGAAGGCAGCTAAGAACCACCCCAAAGCATAGTCCAGATTCAAGATCATCGGATCGATCCCCTGAGTTGCGGCATATCGCCGCAGTTCTGCTTCACGAATCATCGGGCCTCCTTGCTTCAGGAAGATTGACGTTAATCCGTAGTTGCCATTTGGTGACTATCTTCCCTTTTCTTTGCGCCCCCGGCTCGAGTAGCGCGATGCCCGCGGAGAGATGAGATTGCCATCTAGCAAGGCGCTCTTCCAATTCGGGCAGAGGAGGGTTCATCTTCTCTATAAGATATCCGAGACGCTTGATAGCCGTCCTCACGCGGAACCGCTCCAAGTAAGCGTCCAGTCTATTCCAATCAAGTCCATCCCATGATCCGCGCAATGCTTCAACGAGCTGGATAATCCCACCACTTAAATCTGGGCGATCTGCTGCATCGATGATGGTTTTCTCTTGGTCTGTAACCAGGATTTTACGACCGTCGATGTTGATGTTCGCAATGCCGAAGAACTTGTGTTCCTTAACAGTTATAAAGCGGAAGACGATTCCCAGGCTCTTCCTCATCCGTTGGGAAGTGCGGTCGGGTGTCTGCAAGAAAACCATGCGTGGCATCTGCTCGGTCATGTGCCAATAATGAAGTGCGGACCAGTATGCTACGGCAACACGCCGTGCGAGATACGGAGCAATAACTAGCCCCTCCTCGGACCACTCGCGTCGCAAACCCGCTTCTAACGGGATGACCATATACGTCCCTCGCGTCAAACGATCAAGCCATCCTTTGTTCAATAGCCGATGTAGCACCTTGGTTGTGTAGGTGCGGTTTTGCCAAAATGCCTGTGCTTCCGCAAACGTGAAGATCCCATTCTTTTCAGAGGCCATTCGAACGAGAAACTCTGCTTCTTTGGGTCCCAACTCTGTTACATTGTGCGCCATAAAAACCACCCTGGAAAGGTAGGTTGCTATGCACAATATAACACACACATTGAGAGACAACAAGCGCCGCATGGTCAAGACATTATAGATACAGACTAGCGAGATAATTGCAAGTTACTTGAATCACCTGCATAACAACACGAGCAGAGCATGAACCCAAGTGTGGTGAATGGCAGAAATGATAGAGACGGTCTCCGTCTATGGATACAACCTTTACGGCTCCCAATTTCGAAGTTTTTTACTTACAAATTATGTGTTCTAAACTACTCCGCCAAGGAGGCGCTTAAAGCCACCGGGAGGCTCACGAAGCTCAAGCCGAGCAAGAAGTAGTAGTAATACTCCAGAAATTAGTCAGCTACGGAAGAAGGAGCCATGAAGGATGGGAGTGAGGAGGACAATTGTACTGAAGCGGATGCATATCGGATTCAAGGCCTATCTTTGCTCCTTTCGATCCCATTGCATCACCTGACCAGACCTGGCCCGGTACTGCCGCGGAAGGCGCCGCATGCATTTGACGCACGCTGTCACTGGACATATACTGAATTTACGATGAAAAGGGCGTTTCTTTGGATCATTGTGGCAGCGGTGGCGGGCATCCTGCTTGCTAATATCCCCTTGTTTGCGACGACGCATTCATTCAGGAATGATACGGGCAAGGTTGCAACTGGGATAAAGGTTGAGTTCTCGCGTCGAGCGACCGTGACCCGGCACAGCGCTTCATTTGCACTGCAGGACCCGGATGGTTGGGGGACTAAATTCACGTTCACCGGTGGTAAGGTGCAACCTGGCGGAAAGTTCACCGTATCCTGGGGGCCAAGCGCGGCTACAGTGGTGAGCTGGGAGTGGATCGCGGCCTCTGTCTCCGCGGCATCGGTCGAGCGCCACACAGTGGAGAAGAGTTTTGCCATAAATTTGAAGAGTGATGATGGTCATGCACTTGCAGTGCAAGTGACACGTAAATTGTCCGAGCGGATGATCCCGTTCATGGTTGAGTACGCGGTGGAAGGGGAAGAAGAGCTAGCGTTCACCTGGGACATGAATCATCTTGTTGACTCGGATGGGGACGGGCAGTTTCGTAACGACGCCGATGCTGTGGGCAAAACAGCGCGGATGATCTACCCCAGCAATCGGACCCCGTACATCGTAACCCTGTGGGCGAAGGATGGAGCAGGGAAGGTCTACCGCGGGGAGGATGAGATCAGCTTCAATGTTCAGAACGGGGACAAGGTATTGCTTGATGCCAATGGATTTACGGAAAATGCAGTTTCAGTTGAATGGAGCGTTTTCAATGGTGATGCGAAGGATACTAACATTAGAATTGAGGCCCCAGCTCAAGCGAGAACAGCCCTAACCTCGACCTACCCAGATGTGACCAAGGTGTCATTAGAAACCTCAGACCCTTCAGGCAACACCAAGGAATTTGACACAACCCTTTATGTGTTCAACAAAAACCCGGAAAGGTTTAAGTACCGAGGGCTTAATTTGGACATTACGTGGATTAAGGATATAAGGTATGTTGCAAGGAATCTTGATTTTATAAAAGCGATGGGAGTGAACTATATTAGGTTCGTAATAGAAGAGCGGTATTATATCAATAATAATGGTGTTTATGTGATCCATAAACTTAAAAGGGATGCATTAAATATAGATAGCGATGAATCTGCTCTAGGACAAGTCATCTCAATGGCCCACCAAAGAGGCTTGGGGGTTGAATTGGGATTAGAGAGCAACCCTGATCCTGGCGTTGCAGACAATAGCAATCATGTACCCATGTCAGAGAAGTTCTTCGAAGGCCCGCAGGGTTATTTTGCTTTCTTGCAACACTACATAGGCGTGGCAAATCAGAACGATGTTGAGGCTCTGGTTGGGAAGACTGAGATGTCCAGTACAGATTTCCCTAATGCACGGCCATGGATGGATAAACTGATTGAGATGATGAAAACTGAACTCGTTGACACACGCTATACTGTGGAAAACTTTTTTGGTCAATGGGACCCAATGAAACCTTGGGACCCAAATTATGGGGTTGACCTAAGCAAGCTTGATGAAATAGAATGGAGTGCCTGGCACCCCAAGGTTGGACCGTATGCGGGCGCTTCCATCCGGGCGATAAGAGATCCATTCGAAAAATACGTCTTGCCGGCTTTCGTTAACACACACAACGCGTTCCCTGATTTAAAACAAGTAATTGGAGAGTTCGGGTTCTATAGTGCCAAGGGTGGTGAAATTTCAATGCCTCCTAATTTTGATCCAAGCATATTGGATTACAATGCCCAGAAGAAAGGCTATGCTGCTGTATTGAGGGCTCTTTTTGATTTTATCAGTTCAGGGAATGACTATCTAGCGGGATTGTTTCCGAGTTCGTATTATATTATGAGGGCATTTGATCTGAATACTTATGCTTTAACTTACGCTGGTCTTTTTGGCAAGCCAGCTCTTGAGGAGATCTACGCTTTCTATTCATCTAAGCCGCAGGAATTGCCAGATGTCGGAAGATACTGTATAAAGGGGGGAGTAAGCTTTTATATAGACCCCTTTCAGGATGTCAAGACTATAAAACCAAGTGGTGAGGCCATCCAGGACTTCGAGCACTACAATTCGTACGTTTCTATGTTTGGAATAAAATCGGATGAAATTATAAGTGTTATTGATGCGAGTCTTAGCAAAGAAGAAGCTTATCATGGGCAACAGTCTTTTAAAATTCATTATGAAACTCCCATTGGGGATGTTCCTAAAAAGGCCCCATATGCTCTCGGAGGAGAGTCCATAATAGTACTTAATCTACCTCTCCAATCATGGGATAACATTGATTCTGTTTCTCTTGCAATAAAAAGGGAGAATCCAAACCTGGGCATTATCCTGTTTTTATTCCCTAAAGGGAGTGGATTCACCTTCCCATATGTTGAAAGATTGCCTCTGAATAAAGTGGGCAAGTGGGAGAATATTGGAGTCCTACTTGATAATTTCAGTAGAATTCATGATTCAAATGGTATAACAACAGCTGTTCGAAATAATCTTTTTTCTAAGATTGGCATTGGTCTATACAGCATAAACGGAGCGCCAGTAGATACCGACGTCTACATAGACGATATCTGCGTCGGCAGAGAGGCTAGCAACTAAGTAACGGACTCACATAACCGTACGCCGCGGAACTCAGCGGTTCAGATCATCCGGAGTAAGACCTGCTTGCTTGGGTATTCGGGCCAACATGGGTCAAGAGAAACGGCAGATCTGGTGATGCGGTAAGAGGCCTGTGTTTCGGGTTCGGTACTACAGAAGTTCGATGCAGGAGGGCAAAGCCATGATAGATCCTGGGTTAAACGGTAAGGTAGTTCTTATCACAGGGGCAAACAACCCCTACGGCATCGGTGCGGCTACGGCCAAAGCGTTTGCCAGGCAGGGAGCGCGTGTGTTTCTGCACTTCTTCCGTTCCTCAAACGCCCTCGACAAGAAACAGGAGCATATTCCTGGAGAAGCCTTCTTCCAAGCCCAACAGAGCAAAACAGCGGATGAAGTTCTTCAGGCGATTCACCAGAGTGGCGGGAAAGCAGCAGCTTGGGAAGCTGACTTGGCTGATTCCGCGAATGTCCCCGAATTGTTCAATCAGGTAGAAGCGGTCTTCGGGCCTGTGGACGTCCTGGTCAACAATGCTGCGGCCTGGGAAGGGGATACTTTCTTGCCATTGGGAGGAGAGGCGGTAATGAGCCGTACGGTCTCAACGGTTTCCGCTGAAAGCCATGACCACAACTTTGCCGTGAACAGCCGGGCTGTGGCACTAATGATGGCCGAATTTGCGCGGCGATTTGTGCAACGTGGGGCGGAATGGGGTCG
>WFQT01000352.1 GCA_015486895.1 Anaerolineae bacterium | reverse complement strand
GCCACGGCCACGCCAGCACAAGGCTCATAAGCCGGGCTGACAATATCATAGTGCAAGGCACCATCATCCGGAGCCACCGCGTAACCGCTAAATGTGCCGTCGCCGGCGACAGCCTCATCTATCCGCAAACCGCTACTACCAAACTGGATTGTCACCGTCACCGGCAATTGCAGGGCAAACCCGACCCGGACATCCTCGACGCGGCCACTGATCTGCCACAGCACTGCCGGCGGAGGTGAGGTGGGTGTCACTGTAGGCGTCGGCGTGATGGTTGGCGTCGGCGTAGGCGTGGCTGTAGTGATTACACCCGGGGGCAGCGTCAGAACAACGGTGGGGGTAGCTGTCGGAGTGGCGGCTCCCGGCAGGTCGTAGATCACCTCCAACTTTGGCCGCTCAACGGCCACTGGATTATCCGAGGAAGCCACTTGATAGGCAACCTTGCCCCAAGTATAAGGAACCAAAATGACGCCGAAGTTACACCGGCCCCAAACCCATTTCGCCACTAATTCCGTCACATCGAAACTATACCAAAGGTTCGGGCTGTGTAACCACGCCTGGCTACTCCAGTCGGCCCCGCGGTCGCTGTTGATCCCGGCGGCCCCCGGCGTATGCCACAGGTGTCCACTGCTGGCCTGATTCCAGGTAGCGCTGGCCTCGCTCCAAGGGCGTAATAAAGAATAGACGCGGGGGTAAAGTCGGTTGCCGTTGGACCGCGCCGTCGCGAACAGGTAGAGGTGCGCTTCTTTGACGGCGGCATCTTGTGGTATTCGGCCCGACAGCTCAAACCGCAACAGAAGGCTCATCGCCTCCCCCGACGGCAAAGCCCGCAGTCCGAGCGTCGGATCAATGCCATGGGCCTGCCCCGGCGACTGCGCGTAAATCGCCGTATCCTGACACCCTTTGTAGCCATCAAGGCCGTTCTGCAAGAGCACGTGATAAGGCACTGGCGTGGACGTGGGTGTGGGCGGCGCCGGCGTGGGGTCAACCGGTGTCAGCGTCGGCGTGCGGGTCGGCGTGGGTGTGGCGGTTGCCCCCTGCAAGCGCACAACTTGCACAAAATGGATCACCTCATCGCCGTCGTTCAAACTATCAATGTGGAAATCGGCATGCCCCGGCTGCCGGTTAGCGAAGTAGGCATCCGGCAGGCTGAACGAAGCTGTACGCCAGAGGCCACTGTTCGTCTTTTGCACCGTGCCCGCGAATTTATTAGTATTGTCCCGGCTATCATAGTAAAGCGACCAGCGGTCGCTGCCCTGGTCCAAGTAAGTGACATCTATCGTGGCCCCCAAGGCATTGCCGGCGAAGATGTAGCCATCGTCCACATCGAAATACATCTTGCCGTTGCCCGTAGCCTGGTCGGTGCGCCGGGTAAAACGCCCTTCCGGCTCAGGGCCGACGTTCCAAAGCGGCACGCTCCGCCCGCCGGGGACGTCGTCTTTCTGGTACAACCAGAAGCTAAAATTGCCGCGCTGGGGGTGTTTTTCCGGCGGGTACTCCGTCTCCCGCAACGCCACCCACACTGACGGCGTGTCGGCCAGGGTACGCCCGAGGTATTTCTGGGCCAAGCGCAGCAGGTCGGAGCGGCTTTTATCTTTGGTAATCAGCTCACCGAAGAGGATGTAATCGGCATGTTTGTCCAGGGCGTTAAAGACACCCCAGAGCAAGCCTGTCCGCCCCGGCAGTTGATAATCTTGCCCTTCCCAGGCAATGGGCACACGGTCGCCCCACTTGCGCATCAACTGAGTGTAGCCAGCCCCATAATCACTGCTGTTAGGGTCATCAAAAACGCCGATTCCCTGGTCATACCAGAGGCCGTTGTGCTTCAAGCCGACGCCGCGGCTGGCGGCGTAGTCGGAAAACTCCCGCCTTTCCCACCAATGCTTGTAGGCCGGAGCCATTTGCAAAAAAAGCTGGGTATGGTGGAAATGACGCAAATAGATGTCGGTATACCTATTCACCGTTTCCACCCACAACTCCGAAGTCAAGCCGTTAGCCTGCAAGCAATCATAAAACGAAGATTTAGCCGGCTGGGTCTCTCCGTATACACCCACGGAAATCTCCACCCAGGCAAGCCGAGGATCGCCATCGTAGTGACGGGCGAAAGACGCCACCATTTTCTCGAATTCTGCTTGATAGGCAGGATCCCAAAAGCGAGGGATACGCCAGTCGCCGGGGCAGACGATTTCCGTCGCCGGATGCTTGCGATAAACCCAGCGAGGTGTTTCGTCACCGCCGGCGTAAATGCCATCGTAGCTATTGACACCCAGGCCGGCAATTTTACCCTGGGCAGCCACCAACGACAGCCAGTGTTCCACAATGTCCCAGCGAAAGTCATCCTCCCGCGGCTCCACGACGAACCAACGCCAGGCCCGATGCGTGCCCACCACCGGGTACTGGGTAGGATCGGTGTAATATTTGTCCTGGAACTGGTAAACGCCGGGGTAAGGGGCGCTAGGTATACGGGCACGCTGAGGCGCTAACCACGCTGTCGGCGCGGCGGACGTACCCCAACCTGTCGCAGTCAAGAAAATGAATACTACAGCCAAGAAAACAGCCGTAGCATGTCTTCGTAACCAGGAGAGCATCTGCATCAGCAACATTTCATCTCCAAAAATGCCGGGCCGGGGCATTTAAGCCGACTTTCTATCTCACATCTTAGCACAAGGAGGGAAAGAGGGGAAGAGGGCGCGGGGATTTCTAACGGCTATCGGCATCATCCGAATACTTAGGGGCAGTCACTCCCCGAATCTGGCTGGCAAAAACAGATGTGCGCTTTCTTATTGACCATTGCAAAAAAGGCAGAATTTGCTCTATAAATGACCTGCATCATATGACTGCGGACTGATACTTCTTATCTTAGGAAGGATGCTTAACCGTCATTGGGAAATGGCCTGCATTTTTATGATGGCAGTTTGACAACTTATGGGGTTTTCCTTACAATGCGGGCGTCATCGTTGTAGTGTGTTTGGGTCATTTGCTAATCACGAAAGGAGACAGGAGGATTATTATGGCCTATGTAATTACGAGCATTTGTGTGCGTGACGGCGCTTGTACTGAGGTTTGCCCGGTAGAGTGTATCATCCCGGGGCAGCCGGAAGAAGAATGGCCTCTCTACTACATTGACCCCGATACTTGCATCGACTGCGGTGCATGTGTCCCGGAATGTCCAGTGGACGCTATTTTCCCCGAGGATGAAGTACCTGACGAGTACGCCGAGGACGGAGCTAAGAACGCAGCCTTCTTCGCCGAGGGGCCTGGCTACGACGCCTTAGACATGTAATTTGTTTTTTGCTTGGAAACGAAATTGTTGTGGGAACGGGGTTCCAGGGGTGGGGCCCCGTTTTCTTATGCGACAGCCGTGTCTGCTCCGAAAATAGCCATGAAAGGCACAGAAAAGCACGGAAAGCATTTTCATCGTTACGCGGTGCGCAACCGCTCATGGCGACTGCTCCGTAAATGGCACGCAGATTCCTAAAAAATTATCCGCGTTAATCTGTATAATCAGCGCAATCAGCGTTCTTATTTTCAT
>WFQT01000351.1 GCA_015486895.1 Anaerolineae bacterium | reverse complement strand
GTATCCGGTCAATGCATGAAATTGTCTCGGTTTTTCAGCAAGTGTGGCATAATTGGTCATTGGAGGGGCTCCTTTCAGATCTGCTGTTAACAGTTTGAAAAGGATACCCCTCTTTGTCCTCTTTTTCAATTTAATCGTGATAATGTCTATTGCTTATGGCATTATAATAAGTGCCGGTACACAACGTGGTGAAGTGGCTTTCTCCGGCAGTACGCTGGGGATGGCCAAACGATCATCTAATCTTCTTGGAAGTAGAAACTGCAACGAGTTATTGGAGGAGGAGTCGCCTGATCGCTCCATTACTACCCTCCGCTTCATCGTGTCGGAGGTGCGAATAGCGATTGAATGTTGACACCTGTTGCTCAATCTATCGTGAGAAGCGCGACAGAAAACGTAGACGATGTGGAAGTCATTCGTTGAGAAGAAAGTCGTAAATATTCGATGCATATCAGAACAAAACTACTTTTAGCCGTCACTCTCCTGGCTATTGCTTTGCTGGTGAGTTTGTTTGCTTTGGCTTTCTTGTCTCATCAGATACCGTTCACTCTGAAGCGCACTGCAGATGTGACTGTTCGGGAACAAATCGTAGCGCTGGAAATGCACGCTCAACTGCGGGATGCTGAGGCTGCCCTCTATAGATACTTGATGGAAGGAGAACCCGGCTATGCCGAACAGTTTCACCATCACCTCAGTGTGTTCGAGAAGGAACTGAATGCGTACCAGTCATTGGCGAATGATGATCTAGAGAAATCCTGGGCAGCGCAATTGCGTATGTCGTATGACAGCGCAGAAAAGACCGGTCGCACGTTGATCCAGTTACGAGACGCCCAAACGCGTGACCTTCAATCTCTGGATGCTGCCCAATCAGTAGCCATGCGGCTGCTCTCTGGCCCAATCGCAGCAAACCACCCGGATAATGTGACATATCAGAGGTATGTTACTGGAATGGAGAACAGCGTGCGAGAAGTGGCGCTGAACGTCATGTCGTCTCTTATCACCACCAAAGAAGCTAAAATGGTGCGGCTCTCCGATGCGACGGTAAACCTCCAACAACAGTATCAACAATACAGTGCCATGGCGACAGGGGCACAGGATCGGGAATTAGCCCAAAGTTTATATAAGGCTCTTGCTGATATTCAAACGATTAGCTTGCGGATTGTAAATGAGCGTGATGAACAACTCTCCCTCTTTGCGAATTTTGCTGCGATTCTGTTTCACATGAGTCAAGAGATTTTGACCCAGAAAATACAACCACAGTCAGCTATGAAGTTGTCATTAGCATGGCACAATCTGTCTTCGACAATTAGTCTTTTGATGCTTGTCAGTCTGTTGGTGACTATTGCAGTGTCCTTGCCTGTAGTAACGGTTACGGCCCTGACATTACGGCAGATAAACAGCGGCATTGCAGCATTGTTGAGCGGAGCGGATCGTGTCGCCGAAGGCAAATTGGAAGAGCCTGTGGAAGTCAAAGGGCGTGATGAACTGGCACAATTGGCGAGAACATTTAACAGCATGATGAACGAGTTACAAAGACGTGAAGTACGCCTTAAAGCCAGTATTTCTGAATTGGAGGCACTCCGGAATGTGGGGTTGCAACTCACAAGCACTTTGGACTCAGGCAAAGTTTTGGACACTATCGCCGCCAGCGCGCTTAGCTTGGTGCATGCTTTCGAGGTGCAGATTTTTCTTTACAAGCAAGAAAGTGACGACTTGGAGTTCATCGTCAGAGCGCGAGCGCAACAAATTGACCATGTTGCGAAACCGATCCCCGTGCCAGACCAGTTAGTCAATACAGTTGTGCGGACCGGTGAATACAAGGTCATCAACAAACAAAACATCACTTTCTCCCGGCGTGGGCATGCAGGTCCCGTCACGAAAGTCCAGGCGGCTGCAGGCTTTCCATTGAAACAAGAAGGGCATGTTGTTGGGATTCTGTACGTTAAGCTCAGTGACCGTAATTCATTCAACGCTGACGATCTTCGCATTCTTAGGCTGCTTGCCGACCACGCGGCTATCGCTCTCGTTAATGCACATCTTTATCAGGAGCTATCGGACAAAGAGAGTCGGCTGAGACTGTTGGTACAGAAGTTGTCACACGTTCAAGAGGAAGAACGGAGATTGCTGGGATTGGACCTGCATGATAGCCTTATGCAATTGCTGATAAGCTCGAACATGCACCTGAATGCATTGGAAACGATAGATGCAGGCATTGGGGAACTGGCCAGAAGCGAAATATCTCGCGCTCATGACCGCATCAGTGAGGCGATCGAGGAGTCCAGGCGGATTGTTGCTGAACTGCGTCCGGCTCAAATCGAAGAGCTGTCACTCATTGACGGCTTGCGGCAATATGCCGCAGCCATCGCCCAACGCGAAGGCTGGCAGCTTGAATTCTCGGCAAACTTCAGCACCCTCGGAATTCCTTCTTTTGCCGAAACCGCCATTTTCCGAATTATCCAGGAAGCGCTCAACAATTCCCGCAAGCATGCTCATACCCATCGCATTCGCATCTTGCTTCAGGCCACGCAGTTCCGTCTTGTTATAGAAGTGCAGGATTGGGGTAGTGGCTTTAGCGCAGATGCCGGTCTGAATGAAAGTGCGCATCTGGGTATCGTGGGCATGCAGGAGAGAACGGCGTTGCTCAATGGTAGTTTTAGCATTGAGAGTCAGCCAGGGAAAGGCACTATCGTTCGTGTTTCCATTCCGATGACGTGGTTCAAAACTGTTGAGGAGGTGTGATCATAATGTCTGCTGTTGACAGCATTTCCATTCTAATTGCTGATGACCACCCAATGGTTCGTTCCGGCCTTCGCAGTATGCTGAACGCACCGGGTTTTCGCATCCTCGGTGAGGCCAGAACAGGACAAGAAGCCATAGATATGGCGACAAAGATGCACCCGGATGTGATCCTCATGGACATTCGTATGCCGCACATGGACGGGATCGTTGCTTTAGAGACAATCCGCAAAGCTCGGCTAAGAAGCCGGGTGATCATGATGACTTCTTATCAATCGACCTCGTACCTGTTGCGCGCGCTGGCTTTGGGGGCATCGGGCTACATCCTCAAAAGCATCCCTCAGCAAGACCTACTCTCTACAATTAAAGATGTAGCAGCTGGCACCAACCGGGTAGATCACCGCTTTTTGCAAAACGTTTTGAGAGAGCTCAACAAAACATCTCCGCCATCAGCAGAAATTGTTTCGGACATTATTGAGCCGCTGACAGATCGGGAGATGGATGTGTTGCGTTTGTTGGTGGAAGGGTTGACAAACCAGGCTATTGCCAACATGCTCGACCTGCGGATCAGCACCGTGAAAAGCCACGTGGAGACGATCTTGGGCAAGCTCAATGTCTCGGACCGAACACAAGCTGCTGTGAAAGCGATTAGAGTCGGTATTGTCAAATGAAAGGGCCTTCGCCGGGCCGAACCGCAATCTGTGGACAAGGTATTGCTATATTGTGAAAAGCGCAGGTTGCCTGTGATAACAGCAAGGACGTACCAGGTCTTTAATTGACATATCTTTACCGCTTTGCAGATTCTGCTCCCCTCCCATAACGGATAATTTCGCTCTTTGTTATCACCGATAAGCCAAGTGACGGATAAGACTTCCGCCAATTGGCCCTACCCATATTCTTCCAACCTGCTATACTAAATAGTGAGGTCATCCCGGGCTTAGCAGTCATAATCTAAGTCTCAGCAGATGTGCTGTCAAATAGCTTGAATTACCAGAATTAACTATATTGCCCGCACGACACAGCGTAGTTTGTTCAACCAGAATGAGACCTTGGCAAGAGTGGCATTTGGCAGCATGAATTGCTTCTGACTGATCGAACGTTCAGGTTATTTCCTGCTTTATGGAGCTGTTAGAGCGCTGATCCGTCTTCTGTTACGGTTTCCCGTTATCCTGCGAGGAAGAGACATGGGCTTATCCTTGGGCACTGCATCGCGATTACCATCGACCCGTTTGGCTTATTTGTCACACCTGCGAAAGTTTCTGCACAGGTTTCTCTTATACTTGTTGCTCCTACTGGCTGTGTCTTGGGCTGTACTGCCGCTACTATGGGTGTTCATTTCTTCCATCAAGCCGGATAGTGAGACTTATGCCTTTCACCAAACATTTCTTCCTATTCATCCGACTCTGCAAAACTACATCACCTTGTTCAAGGTGACACGCTTTGGTTTGTGGATGAGAAACAGCGCCTTATTGGCGACAGAAACAACTATATTGGTACTTGCTCTATCGGCAACGGCAGCGTATGCGATGAGTCGTTTTCGCTACCGCTATTTTGAGCTGTTGGGACGAATGACTCTGATGGCGTATATGATGCCGCCAATAGTCCTTGTGATTCCTCTGTTTTTTCTGCTCTTTCACATGAAATTGATCAATTCGCACATTGGGCTTCTCCTCGTATACACTGGCACTCGAGTTCCGGTCGGGCTGTGGATGTTGCGATCCTACTTCCAGGGGATACCTATCGACTTGGAAGAAGCGGCGATGACAGACGGAGCGACGAGATTTCAGGCGTTCTATAAGGTGATTCTTCCCCAAGCGTATCCAGGTCTTATTTCGACAGGAATCTTTGTTTTTAGCGTTACGTGGCAAGAGTTCCTCTTTGCTTCCATCTTGATTTTCAGTGCCAGTAAGCAAATGTTGAGTGCGGGTGTGGCAACTTTTCTATCCGAAGATTGGATATACTCGTGGGGGGTGCTAATGGCTGCCGGCGTCATGATCAGCTTGCCGTTGGTGCTGTTTTATGCCTTTTTGCAACGCTATCTGATAGCTGGCTGGGGCAGCGGGGCTGTGAAAGGATAAAGGTGTGTCGAATCATGCTGCATAGAAAGGGGGTGCAAATCGCAACTGATGCCGGGAATTCGGTCAGTCGAAAGTTCAAGATGGCATAGGCTTACCCGGTTGGGTGGTCGAAGGAAGGAGAACCATGAAGCGTGTTTCAGTTTTTCTTAGTGTGTTGTTAGCTGTGGCAATGTTAGCGGCTTGTGCACAACCGACCCCTCAGGTTATCGAAAAGGTTGTGACGAAAGAGGTTGTTCATCAGGTTGAAGTGACGCCAACGCCGGGGCCGGAAACAGGACCTCGGACGATCACCTTTTTTACGACGGAGGCAGACCCGCCTCAACTGGAGATACTCTCCAAAATCATCGATGAGTACCACAAGAGTCATCCAAAAGTTTTCATCGATGTTGTGACAGGAACGCCGGCTACCCGGGGTAATCGAATTGCTACCCTTCTGGCTTCAGGCGCAGATGCGGGTATTTTCGAAATTGAACCCGCGTTTAGTCAAGATTGGGCTGAAGCTGGCTATTTATTGCCGTTAAACGATGTTTTCCAGAAAATCGGTGGCAAGGCTGAATATGTTCCTGGCAGCTACTTCGAGTACAACAATACCGTCTATGCTTTGCCTTACGCGACCAGTGTTTATGGCCTTTGGTACCGCAAAGACTTGTTCGCGAAAGCGGGCCTTAAGCCTCCGACGAACTATGACGAAGTGCTGGCTGACGCGAAAGCGCTTACGGATCCGGCACATGGTATCTACGGGATATCTATTCCTGGTTCAACCAATGCATCGGTTGACTTTTTTTCCACATTTCTTTGGCAACAGTGTTTAGACTACTTCTCTCCGCAGGGTGACGTGACATTTGATAAGCCCGAAGTACTGGAAGCCATCGAGAAATGGGTAGCTTTGACCAAGTATGCACCGCCTGGTTTCGAGAACTACAGTTGGAGCGATCAAATCACGGCGTTCATCACCGGGAAAGCTGCCATGAGTATTTACGCTGGTCGGTTAGGTGTTCGGATGATGGATCAGGCGCCACAATTGCAGGACAAGATTGACATTGTGCGGCTACCTTGGCAGACACGTCCGGATAGCCCGTATGTCACTTTCGGTTCTTGGAGTCGCATAGCGATTTCTGCCAAGACGAAGTATCCCAATACGGCGAAGGATTTCCTGCAATTCTTCCTCAGTGGGGACAGATTGGCTCGCTACGATGCGACTGTCATCGGGCACATGGTGCCCCCAACGAAGTCTGTGGCCAAGCTGTTAGAAAATTGGGACAGCGAATATGCCCGAAATCATAGCGACTGGTTGGCCTTTTTCAACCAAAATGCTGCCTACACAAATCACCCTGCTAACAATATGGGTTCTGTTGTAGGCTGCAAATTCGTCAAGAGGGACTATGGGCCGCCTTGGGGAAGCGCGATTTTCTCTAAAGGCGGGGTCATCGATCTTATGTTCCAGCAGATATATGTTGGCGGGAAAGATCCCGAAGTTGCTTGGAAAGACGCTGTGAAGCAGATCAAGCAAATCCGTCAGGAGTGGCTGGCTGCACATCCAAATTGGAAGCCACCTCAGTATTAATCGACGAGGTTGTGCTAATTGCGGCAGTGTCTTGGGGATTCCCCGAGACACTGCCCTGCGACGGAGAAAGCACATGAGTAAATTGCCTTTCCGATCTCTATCGTCAGACCATAGTGTGTCGAGTGTATTTTCTCTTGCCATAAGTGATTATTTGCTCGCGCTGCTGATGGTATCGCCGGCATTACTGTTGGTCATTGTGTTTGCGATCCTGCCAATGCTTGTAGGACTATATGCGAGCTTCTTTCACATTGAAGCTGCGACGCTCAAAATGCATTTCAACGGAATCACCAATTACCGCTGGCTGCTGAAGAAATCTTTGTTTTGGCAATCGCTGTTGCGCTCTTTCATTTGGGTGATCAGCACTACTGTCATTCAGTTTCTGCTGGGGCTTGGCATTTCTTTGCTATTACACCAGGAACTAAAGGGGCGAAACTTGGCTCGCGGAATGGTTCTATTCCCGTATCTTGTGCCGGCGGTTGTGCTGTCACTCACGTGGCGGTTCATTCTTGACCCGACGATGGGAGTATTTAACCGCATGCTGATGGATTTTGGTTTGATCCATCGGCCGATTGCTTTCTTGGGGAATCCTCGTTCTGCTCTTATTTTTGTCATCATTGCCGGGATATGGAAGTATACGCCGTTTGTGGTCTTGATGCTGCTTGCCCGTCTGCAAGTCGTGCCGGTCGAGCTTGAAGAAGCCGCCAAGTTAGACGGGGCGGGGAGCTGGCAAATCTTTCGCTACATTACTTTGCCATGGCTTATGCCAGTCGTGGTTGTGACGCTACTGCTGCGCACCATTTGGACATTCCGACAATTCGATATTGTCTATCTTTTCGCCTTTGGTGGCCCCTTGTTTGGTACCACGACGCTCCCCGTGCTGATCCACTATCTGGCCTTTGACGCACAGCAATTGGGCCCGGCAGCTGCAACATCTGCTTTGATGCTGTTGCTCCTGTTGGCTGTGTCTTGGGGATACTTTGCCTGGTATGCCCAAGCAGAGGAGAAGCTCTTGTAGTGACTTGTTGGGGAATGCCTGCTTCCGGGAAGGCATGAATTATCGTTGGCGACAAGGAGACCCAACACAATACGTAAAGTGTTCCCAATTTTCCTGAGGTACTTTGGCTCGATTGGGTGATGACTTGGTGTAAGGTTGCTACAAGTGTGTTTTTGCTGGTTGCCCTCGCATGCTATAATTTTCGTGACCAGTTGAGTCTGTGAGGAGAACAATGCGTGACGGTTTCTTGCTTGGGGAATACGTTATCCTGATCATCTTGTTGGCGGGCATTCTGCTTTCAGGATGTTCACCGGCGATTGCCACACCTGCTGCACCTGCTTTTTCTCCTTCTCCACAAAGCGGGCCTGTTGTTATCCCATTTTTCACTACCGAGACTGACCCCGTTCAACTCGAGACGTTACGTAAACTCATTGTTGAATACCAAAAAGTGAACCCGACTGTCGAGATCGATATTGTTTTGGCTTCACCGACTTCGCGGGGCAGGAGATTGTTAACCGCTCTGTCATCCGGGGCAGATCTGGGCATATTCGAAATTGAACCCACGCTAATGACAAAATGGGCTGATGCCGGCTATCTTTCGCCTCTTGATGACATTGTTACAGGCATTGGAGTTGACGACTACCAGCCTGGCAGTCTTTTCCGCTATCATGGTCATGTTTATGCTATTCCCTACGCGACGAGTGTTTACGGCCTGTGGGTGCGTACCGACTTATTGGCACAGGCCGGCTTAGCTATTCCGACTACTTATGCTGAAGTGCTAAAAGCAGCTTCGACTCTCAGCCAAGGGGCAGTCTACGGCATTGCCCTACCCGGAGGACAGAATATTGCTACTGTCGATTATTTTTCTGTTTTCTTGTGGCAAAATGGCGGAGATTATTTCAGTTGCGACGGGAAAGTTGTGTTTGACCAGCCTCAAGCGCTGGAAGCAGTGAAAAAATGGGCAGCGCTGACGCACTATGCCCCGCCTGGGTTTACTGTGTGGGGCTACAACGAACAAATCGAAGCGTTTCTGCAAGGAAGAGTTGCAATGGCCATGTACGCAGGAAGACTTGGGGTGGCCATGGCTCACAAAGTTCCATCGTTGGAAGATCGTGTAACAGTTGTTTTCCCGCCGTTCGGGCCAGAACATGTTACCTTGGGCGTACACAGTCGTTTTGCTATTGCTGCCGGTACGCGCAATAAAGACGCGGCAAAAGCGTTCTTGCAATGGTTGGTGAGCGGAGATCGGCTCTTGCGCTATGATATGACTGTACCTGGACACATGATTCCTCCTTTACTATCGGTGCGAGAAAAAGCTTTACAGTATCATTCTCCCTATGTGGTAAAGCATGCCGACTGGATGAGGAAGTTCAATTTGTGGTCTTCTTATACAAATCACCCAGCCATGAATATGGGCTCTGTTTACGATCACAAGTTTGTCCGGTCGGATACAGCGCCACCTTGGGCTGATGCCGTGTTTAGCACTCCAGGGATCATCGACACCATGTTACAAGAGATCACATTGGGCGGAAAGGCTCCGGAAGTTGCTTGGCAGGAAGCGATTGTTAGGATGAAAGCAGCCGTGTCCGAATGGAAATTGCGACATCCTGAGTGGTACCCTCCCTCTTGCCGGTAGTTACAAGGGTATCCCAAGTTATCTAATTGCTAGTTGGACACAGTCATTGGACTTTTGACAAAGAATCCCTATCTCGACTTTAGATCGAGCTAAGAAGCACCTTTACAACTGAATAATCGAGCCGAGATTAGGCTGTTTTGGCGGCTTTTTGACCCTTGACGACCACCTTTTGGCGTGGTCGCTTGGGCAGTTTGAAGCCCTTGCGCCGTCCTGGCGGAATACCCCGGGGTTTGGGCGATCGCGCCGGTGTCCCTAACTGGCGAATAATTCTGGCGAAGTCACGCTGTACCAAAGTTGGGGAGGTAAGGTGTTGTTTCATAGTCGGCAGGTTGCGTTCCCACGGTCGGGGCAGAGCGTCTGCCACGTGCCGGGCCATCCAGAGTTGAGCATAGGCGATGTGGGCCAGTTGCCACCAGTTCTCTTCCCGTTCGACTTCGGGTGTCTGGAAGTTGGCCAAGCGCAACTTCTGTTTGCTGAAGCGGAAGAAATGTTCTATGTTGAACCGAGTAGCATATGCCTGGTAGATATGCTCCAGCGTAAGTTCATGACGACGTTCTCCCATGACGATCAGCCACAGGGGATGTTTGAATGCTTCGTTTCCCGCTTCATCGTAATATACAATACGCACCAAGGTAAAAGGATACTTGTGCATGGGTAGCCGCACAGGTTTGTTCTTCCCGTGCATCAACAGGTTATGCCAGGCCTGAACCTCCACCCGGTAAACCTTACCACGCCTGCTGGTCTCCCGCAAAGTGTAGGTCTCGTCCGGCTTCATCCAGGTCTCCGGGGCAGAGAGCGAGAATCGCTCACCATACCACGTGGGATGTCCATGGCCTGAGCGCTTCAGTTTCTCCTTTGGGGACCTAAATTGGCGGTAGAACGTGCGATTTCCACGTACCCGCACTATCGTGACCAGATGGGGAAATTGACGATGAGCATGGAGATAGGCCGGTTTGCTGTAGCTGCTGTCTGCCACTTCCACCGTGAAGTCTTGGCTGAAGGGCAACTTGGCATCCTGCAAGAGCTGCTCTATCTGCCTGGAGCCGACCATCTCTTTATCGGCAAAGGTGGCAACTCGCTCGGTGAGCAACGGCAGCACCCAACTGGATGAAACTCCGTCTTCGGGTTCCAGGCCCAGTGCCACCGTTGAATACTGATGACCAATGGTTACCGGTAGCTTGCCCTTCACCACCTCCGGATGGTAGACCATCCCCCGGTCTATGAGCGTATGGGCGTATGGCCGAGGCGCCGGCGTCACATCCGCTACTAACAACCAGAACGGCCACTTCGTGGGCCGAAGTAGATAGGGAGCAAGCTGATGAGGCAGCCACAGTGGTTCCAAATCCATCGTATCTATCGCCTTGAAGATGGTGGAGTAGCTGCGCGGATAACAGGCTGCCAGACTGTATTCCACGACGGACTTGGCATTCGGAACGCTGCAGATGGCGTCCAACAAGTCCATTAACGAGTCGGCTCGATTATTAAAGTTCTGGTACAATGAGATACGGAACTGTTTCAGATCGATAGTGTGTTGTTTATTTTTCGTCATCATACACTATTTCTGGAACAGTCCCTCCTTTTTGTCAAATTCTCATTGGCTCATGTGAGCCAGATTGTCAAAAGTCCAATGGTGCAATAATCCTGACTTATGCCAACGCAGGGAGTTTAGCCACGGTAAGTGACCGAGCTCTTAATGGAGAGTAGCTTCTATTGGAAGGAGGGTGAATCCTCAAAAATGGACGAATTCAGTCACTTCATACTAACAAGGTTCAACATAAGGGGCATGCATGGCTCCTCCCCCCCTGGTCTGGACTGGCTTTCGCACAGGTTCGATTTGTTTGAGAGATTCTGCTTCCCCTCTGTATCCGGTCAGACAAATCTTGATTTCAAGTGGTTGGTTTTCTTCGATGTTGATACACCGCCGGCATTCAAGGAGAAAGTAGAATCTTATGCCCAATGGGACCGCTTTATCCCAATCTATGTAGGTGACAGCCTAGACAAGCAGCGGGTCATTCGCGAAAACATGAGCCTTGGATCGAAATACGTCATCACAACCAGGCTTGACAATGACGACGCTGTAGGTATAGAGTTTATTGAGACTATACAGGGGGCTTTCTCCGGTCAACGTTTTGAGTTCATCAATCTTACCAATGGCTATGTTCTGAACCTCAACAAGGATCGGCTGTACAAGTATGTGCACTTTTCTAACCAATTCACAAGTCTGATTGAGAGCGTCGAGGAGTTCCAGACAATATACTGTGAGGATCACGGAAAACTGCTGTCGATGGGCAAAGTCAAACAATTGGAAACCAAGCCCTTGTGGCTTCAGGTAATTCATGACAGAAATGAGACTAACCAAGTACCCCTTGATAGCACACGGGTACCTATTGGCTTGCTGAAGGATGATTTCAAACTTGACTATGCGTATGCCGCAGATTCCGAAAGGCCCTTGACTTTGCATCTGGAGAACGTGTTAAGGCGTATGAGATTATCGGCTTCGTCCAGGCTACCGGGGCCGACAAGGGTAGCACTCAAGCGCCTATTGGGAATCTGACTCGTGGTCAGGTATATCGGCTGAGCTATGCCAGGCTCGGCATAGGTGGAGCACGCACATTGGCTATTGGATACAGAGAAGAAT
>WFQT01000350.1 GCA_015486895.1 Anaerolineae bacterium | reverse complement strand
GTTGCCAGCGGTAAAGAGTACCTAAGGCCGCTGCGGCTTCACGGGGGAAAGTGAAAGCAGGAATGCCGGCGCACAAAGTTTCCCGGGCGGCCTCAGCAACGGCATCCCCGCCTAAATAACAGGCTACTACTGGCTTTTTTGCACTGCTCTCTCTCTGAGCCCGGATGATCTCGGCGCTTACCTGCATGGGATCCACCACCGCCTGCGGCACATGTATGACCAGAATGCCGTCCGTAGCCGGGTCACGCAACACTGCCCGAACGGCCAGGCCGTAATGTTCCGGCATGGCGCCGCCTAACATGTCAATTGGAGCCTTCAGCGCAGCCGCAGCGGGCAAGTGCGGCTGCAAAGCAGCGATCGTTTCTGGCGCGGAAATTGCCATGCGCAGGCTGTTCCGTTCCAAAGCGTCGGCAGCCAAAGCCCCTGGCCCACCAGCATTGGTGATGATGGCCACTTTTTTGCCTCGAAGCGGCTTCCGTTCTACCAGGGCCAACGCGCTGCCGAAGAGCTGATCTAACGTTTCTACCTGGACAATGCCACTTTGCCGGAAAAGAGCCTGGTATGCAGCGTCATTGCTGGCTAAAGCGCCGGTATGGGAGGCAGTAGCCTGTTGGCCACTAAATGTGCGACCAGATTTCAGCGCTAAGATCGGTTTACGGCCGGATACTTCTTTCGCCACGCGCAGGAAGCGACGCGGATCGTGGATATCCTCAACGTAAAGGGTAATGACATCCGTATGCGGGTCGTCAGCCAGATAAGGTAACAGGTCGCTCTCGGTGACATCTGCTTCATTACCTACACTGAGGAAAACAGAGAAGCCAACACCACGCCGTCGGCTCCAATCGATGACGCCACCACAAAGAGCGCCGGATTGAGAAAGGAAAGCAATCCGACCTGGAAACGGCATCCCTTTCACGAAAGTTGTGTTCAACGGCGTTGAGGTATCCATGACACCAATTCCATTGGGCCCCATCAGGCGCATGTCGTAGCGCCGGGCAATGGCGACTACCTCATCTTCTAGTGCCTTTCCCTCGGGGCCGGCCTCGCGGAAGCCACCGGTAATAACGATAACGGCCTTCAAACCGCGCTGGCCACATGCTTCCACTGAGGCAGGAACGTGAGGAGACGGGATAATAATAACCGCTAAGTCTACGGGGTCCGGTACTTCCGAGATATCCGGGTAACAAGGTCGACCGAGAATTTCTTTGGCCTTGGGATTGACAGGGTACACTGGGCCCGGGAAACCATATTCTGGATCTAAAAGGTTCTTGAGAATGCCAAAGCTAAGCTTTTCCGAGTGTTGGGAGGCACCGATGAGGGCAATTCCCTGGGGGTGAAAAAAAGCTTGTAGACGCTCATCAATCATGGTAACGCACTCCTTTGTGTGAAAGGTGTCTGCCAAGAATAGTACTGCCTGTCTGACAGCATGTTTGCCTTTTTTCCGGCGCAGTGTTCCCCAATGGGTATAATAGCGCCAGGGACATTGTGATCTTGCCCAGAGTAATATTATATGCGGGCATGCCTGGACGGGCAATCATCGGGGAGAGGAGTCGCTGGTGGTGTGTGGCTCATCGCAAGATCAAAGGCAAATATCTAAACGGCAATTTCGTCCGGAAAAGGTCCAGTTGGTTCACATGGCCACTATACCAGGCAATTTTTTCCTGGACGGGGAAACCACTCACTGTGAAACTCACGATTTCGCCCTCGCGAGCGCCTTCCCGCTGGGGAGTAGTCGGGTCGTCGGCAGGGATGGAGAAAGCGTAAACAGTACTGCCATCGGCACTGAAAAGCGTTGTCTCGGCTACTTTGGTGCCATCTACGAGTGCCGCCAATGACGCTCCGGGCAGATCGTTCACATGGCCGTACAGGTAGTGAGGGAAGGCCGGTGGTGTTTCTGCCTGCACGGCAAATGGTAGTAACAGAACTACCGTGAGGAGAAGCAGTGACCACGGCCAATGATTTTTCCAACGACTAAGACTGGATTTTAGCATAGAACACCTGGGCGCTATCTGTGCAAACGGAATAGGGATAACTGCTCACACAACGAAACAGATGTCCCTATCATACTGCTATTTGCGCAGATCGACAAAGTGAATCCACTCGTCGCCGTCGTTATTGCTGTCTATGTAGAAATCGGCGCCACCTTTGCCTTGAGGCAACCCATCAGCAAAGCGGGCATCGGTAATGGTGAAAGTCGCGACTTTCCAAGTGTGGCTGTTGCCTTTACGCACGTAAGTACTACCGCCGACAACACGGGCCACGGCTTCATGCCCGCTGCTATTCTGGTAGTGCAATGACCACGTGTCGCTGCCTACGTCGGCATAAGTCACCCGAATCGTCACGGCATGATTGCCACTCAAGAATTGGCTGTCCACGTTGAAGTACATGTAGCGGTTGCCACTCGCCTGATCTGTGCGACGCACTACCCACCCTTCGGTGCCGGACGGAATGGCAGAATTGAAGGGGTGATAGTTGTTTGCCAGGTGGCTCACGGTGGAATCGTTGGTCTCTGGAACGGTACGCCCGCCGGGCAAGCTGTCAATTTGGTCCAGGAAGAAACTGTAATTACCCCACTGTGGGTGCTGGGGGGCAGCAGCGCGATTGTCACCCCGGCATTGTAATGGTCGCCACGGTTCTCGATGTTCTCGCAAAGCCACCCAGGCACTGGGTGCATTTTGAGGCGTACGCCCCAAATAGTTAGCCGCCCATTTCAATGCATTGATCATATCCCAGCGAGGTTGGCCGCTGCTGTTGAAGTAGAGATTCTGGCTAGGGCGCAGATACACAGGATGTTTGTTCAAGACGTTGGCCAGCGCCCACCAGAGCAATGTACTGTTGCAAGTCATGTAGTTGTACCCTTCCCAGGCGGTGGGCATTTGCCGCCAGTATTGCATTGGATAGTCATACCAACTACAGTTTGGACAACTGGAATCACCAATATAGAGCACACCTTCACCATCCGGATAGAGATTATTGATGGAAATACCGATGCCAATATCTAACGCGTGCTGGTTGAACTCGCGCCGCTCCCAAGCGTTGTAGGAAACAGGAGCACTTTGCTGTTGCAATGCCTTCAGCAAATGACCATTACTATCACTGAACGCCTCTTTGTACCAGTCGGCGATCTTGTTGACCGTGTTAACCCAAATTGTAGAGTTCAGCCCGGCAGCCGCTAAGGCATTGAGACCGGCGCTGTCCGATGCCGCTCTGGTCTCGCCATAGGCACCGGTGCCAATGCCGACAAATTCAAGTCGGCTGTCATTTTTGTAACGATTGCCTAAAGCCATGATCAAAGCGTGATAACGGCTAAGATAACGTTCGCTCCAGTATTTTGGCAAAATGCCACTGCCCCCGCAAAAGCGTACCGTCGCTGACGGATCGTTGCGTAGGTAGGCCGGCATGGCGCGGGCGCCATTACAACCCCCTTCATAGGAAGTAACGAAAAATGCGCCTTTTCCACCCTGGCGGCTCACTTTGCTGAGAAAACTATCAATAACGCTAAAGTCGTAATGGCCTTCACTGGACTCGAGTTGATCCCAGTGAACTGCAATCATAGAACCGGCAATGCCGTAGGTATCACTATTATGGCCACTGTAGTCGTAAGCCATGTAGATGCCGGGGCGATGGACGCCTTCCCAGGTAATGTTACCGTTAGGCGGCGTAGTCGGCCACGGCGTCGGCGTGGAGACTGGCGGCGGAGAAGTAGGCGTTTGCCCCGGCCGCGGCGTGGCGGTAAATGTAGGCGTTGCCGTTGGTGGCGGGGTGAAAGTAGGCGTTGGCGTCGCCGTCGGCTGGGGATGGACAACACCAGGGAGATAATACAAACGCAAATGTGGGCGATATGTTGGATTCGGGTAATCGCTGGAAACAAAATTATGGCGCTTGAACTGCCGCTGGGGAATATGTAGCAACAAGCCATGATTGTGCTCCGGATGGGCAATCCAATCCTGTACAGCGGCGGTAATGTCCAGCGTGTACCAGCGGTATGGCCCGGCCAAAGGCACTGAAGCTACCGGCGTCGGCGCATAATCCGCGTATGCTCCCTCAGCGCCGGGCACTGCCCATTGTTGGCCATTGCGAGGGTTGTACCATGTTGCCTCATCTTCGTTCCAATCCCGGAGCAACGGAACTGCCTCCATAGTTACCGAGCCACCGCCACCGCCGGCACCGCTCCAAAGCTTTAGCTCGGCGCTGTAAACGGTAGAATCAGGGGGTAAAGTACTGAAATCAAGACGTAGCAAGCTATTATAGCGGGCACCACTGCCATCTGGGCTGCTTACTGCCAGATAGGTCGTGTTGTGCGCTGTTTGCTGTTGGTAAAGTCCGTCCAAGTAAGTATCGCTGTACCCTTGATAGCCGTCAATACCTTGCACCAGCACTACCACCGTGGGGGTGGGAGGCGGCAACGTCGGTGTTGGTGGCAAAGGCGTCGGTGTTGGTTTATGGCGCTGATAAGTGATTGACAACTTGGGGCGCAAACTACCCCGGCGGTCATTGCTGCTAACGAGATGGTGGCTTACCGATGGCTGGCCCTCAATGTTGAATGCCTGTATGATAAAGCCAGGCACTTTCCTCCCAACGCCGGCAGAAGCGGATAGCGGCTGCGAGAACCAATCCTGCATTGCTTTGGTCACATCGAAAGTGATCCAGTTATAAGTGTAATCCACTACTTTGCTGTCCAACGGCGTTTGCACTCGATCTTCATCGCCGGTAGCGCCTGCTTTTTGCCAATTGACCTTCTTGCTGGCTTGGTAAAAATTCGCCTCAGTTTCTACCCAAGACCGTTTAAGAGCATACGCTTTGATCTCAATAGGAGCGTTATGGTCACGAGCGCCTGAGTAAAGGGATAACTCCGCCGAAATGATATGTGCATTGGCCGGAATATCATCCAGATTGAAATTGAGCAGTGCCTCCTGGGTAATGCCATAGCGATCGGTGCCCCGTACTTCCAGATAAGTATCGCTACTATAGTTTTTGTAGGCGTTAGGCCACCAGCGGTTAATGTAAGTGTCCTGCGTCCCTTTGTAACCATTATGGTAGTCGTTGTTCTGCAGCACGACGGTAGCCGGCGGCTCCAGTTCAAGCGTCGGTGTTGCCGGCGCTATCGGTGTGGGCG
>WFQT01000349.1 GCA_015486895.1 Anaerolineae bacterium | reverse complement strand
TTCCGTTAGAAGTTCAACTTTTCGTAGAAATTGAACTTCTAAACATAGATTAACGGGGGTACCCATTCTGTCAGACTACAGTGTAAAGATGGAGAACAGAGTACAGTGACACTCCAATCATGTGCTGTCTGTTGCGGTCGATCCACCTCCTTTCATCAGCGTGACCCTTGACCGATGTATCACTTACTGGAATCTGGCGAAAATGACATTTCAGGCTCGGCTGCGCTATTTTTACCACAGATTACACAGATTAATACAGATTTTCCTTTGTTTTTTAACCTAAATCTGTGGAGTTCTGTGTTTTTCTGTGGCTAAAACAAAAACGCCAGCGTCCAGTCACTTAAAAGGAGCAATACGGTTTTGGCTATAAGCCATGCGCTTGCTCTCTCAGGCCTGTTTGTAGAGGCCTTTCCAACAGCAATAGTATGATACCATATATGGGCAGGATACGCAAATGGCCTGAATGTCTCAAAATAGGTGACTTAATACAGGCGTTTTTTGTTTTGTTCACAAAGTAACACCGCAGTCCAGAGAATATTTTTTGGATGGGGCGGATCAAAAATCGGAACATCTGTGGTTCTAGCAGCCTCGCTGAGCTAAAGACATCATTTTTGCCAGATCGGACTCCAGCAGGTAATTGCAACGCTTTGGAGTAGGAACTCCGGCCTTTTTCTGTTATAATCACACGAATGAGAGCGGCCAGTATCTGACTGCAGAGATTTCAGAATGGTTTTAGAAAACTGCCCGATGCTCACGTAATGGGTGTGATGAAGGAGTATGCATGGCGAATCTGATTACTTTATCCAGGTTTCCACTGCTGCTTGTTTTTATTCTGTTGACCTATCTGGGGGGACACGTTGGTAAGATTATAGCTGTTCCCCTCTTAGTGGCTCTCCTTGCTTTTGATACACTGGACGGAATAGTCGCTCGTTATCGTCAAGAGACATCTCTCTTGGGATCGGTGATGGATATCGCCGCTGATCGTACTGTTGAATTGCTCCTTTGGGTCGTTTTTGCCGACTTGAGACTTATCTCCGTGGCTATTCCACTGACCGTCGTTGCCCGGGGGACGATGGTGGATGCTGTTCGTGGTGTCGGCCTGAGCCAGGGACACACGCCTTTCGGCATGATGCGCAGCAAATGGGGTAAGCGGTTGGTTGGCTCCCGCTTCATGCGCAGTACCTACGGTATTTCCAAGTTCCTCGCTTTTACGGGCTTAAGCCTTGCTGTTGCCCTGATGGCATTTGATCCGGCTGGCCGCTGGTATCACTTTGCCGGGCCAGTAGGCACTGTGGCGGCTGTGTTGAGTTGGCTGGCATTGACATTATCGCTCTTGCGCGGGTTGCCTGTGTTGATCGAAGGCGTGCCGCTGTTACGAGCAGCCGATCACTCACATCCTGAGAATAGGTGATTACGTTTGCAACCCATGCGTTTAGCTACCAGTTCCCTTTCTTGGAAAATCGGGTTGACCCTCGGACGCTACTTGCCTCCGCGAGTGGGTTATGCACTATCCGATATGATTGCTGCTATCTTGACCAGGACTAAATCGGACCTCTCGTGGGTAGTTTACACGAATCAGAAGGCTGTCCATCCCGAAGCTGATGATGCTTACTTGTGGCGTGTGACGCGACAAGTTTTCCGGGAAGCAGGATATAGCTACTATGATCTGTTTTATGCTCTCACGCGCAAGAAGAGCCGGAACGTTGAAAAGGTGTATTTTGACCCGGCGTTTTTGGAAGCGCGGGAAATGGGACTTCAAGCCAACCGAGGGATCATCATTGTTAGTGGCCATATTAGTAGTTTCGATATCCCGGCGTTAGCTTACGCCCAGCGCTGGACAGAACTACAGATGATCACTTACCCGAGCCCTCTTAGTGGCCATCGCGAGCAGAATGCCTGGCGCAGCGCCGGGGGGGTTATCGCGACGCCGACGGGGATGCCAGCCTTGCGCCAGGCAGTCAAGCGGCTGCAGTCGAATGGGATCATCATTACCGGCATTGAGTGGCCCGACCCAGACGCTATAGTGCCGGTTGAGTTCTTCGGTCACCTGACAAAGCTTTCCTTGGGCCATGTGCGTCTTGCCATGGAAACTGGCGCCACTATTATCCCTGTATATTGTTTGCGCCGGGCACCAATGTATTATGAAATGCACCTGATGGGAGAGCCGCTGCGAGTTCGACCCGGCAAAGATCGTCGTAGGATCCTCAAGACTGCTGCAGAGCAACTACTGCCCGGCTTGGAGGGTGTCATCCGCCAGTACCCGGAGCTGTGGTTTATGTTTCATCCTCTCTGGTCAGAACTTCTGCCTACTGGGGTGCCCCATGACATTTAGCGTTATCGTTTTCCTGGTCTTGGTAGGGCTGCTTCCCAGTCTCATCTGGTTCTTCCCGAGCGGCCAAACATGGGATCATTTGCTCTACCGTTGGATCAACTTGAAGTGGGGAAACCGGTGGTTAGATTGGCTTTTCAAAGGCCTTTGGCCATTGGGTACTGTCTGGTTGCTCTTGGTATTGCTGCCCGGCGTAGCGTTACTTTCCTGGCGATTGGCGCTTTTCTTGGCGTTAGGACTGCTTTACAATGGTGGAGTTGAGCGTGTGCTCAAGGTTGGCATACGACGGCAACGCCCTTTCCGAGAGGTGGACGATGCAATACTGCGCCAGCCATGCTGCCCGACGGACCCTTCATTCCCCAGCGGGGACGCGGCCAGGGTGGCCTTTATCGCGGTGATGCTCGCTGTCAGTTTCTCGTTAGACGCTATCTGGATGGTTGCCCTGCTCACCTTGGTAGCAGGCGTATCCATTGGCCGGGTGTATTTAGGGGCACATTACCCCACTGATGCCTGGGCCGGCGCCTGGTTGGGCTGTGTGAATGCCTTGCTCTGGCTACAGCTCTACCCCTACTGGCTTCACAGCGTTATAGCTGCCTAATGGAGGTTCGTTGATGTTGCGAGGACACACCCTCTATACTGCTTTTTTCAGTGGTGCCTTGATTTTGACGGTTGTGCTCTCGGCGTTCCTATTCTATTTTGTACCTCTGCCGTGGTGGGGCGACTGGCTAATTGCCATTAATCTTGTCACGGCGTTTTACTACACGCTTGACAAGCTGCGAGCCATAAAACAAGGCTATCGGGTTCCAGAGAAAATGCTCCTATCTTTGGGCTTTCTGGGGGGTACCCCTGCGGCTTTCTTGTCCATGTTGTTGTTGCGCCATAAAACGCGCAAGACTTCTTACCAATGGCAATTTGCGGTGGTGACAGTCATCCAACTCATTCTGGTTTATATATGGCTTTTCTGAAACGTATTGCTGAAAACGCGCCTTTATTTTTGAGAGAGGGAGCCATGTTTTGAGTTGCTGACTGTGTCTAGAAGAGATATTTCTCCCACACCTCTCGTAAGTTAGTGTTACCCATCGCGACTAGAGCCAAATAACGGGGACGATATGGCTTGCGTATCAGCTTCATATTGGCCTCCTCTGGCGTGCGATTCGATTTGTACTGATTGCAACGTTTGCAAGCGGTGACAACGTTGCTCCAGGTGGTCTTTCCCCCTCGGGAACGGGGCAGAACGTGATCCATGGTGAGCTGTTCTGACGGAAACCGGCGTCCGCAATACTGGCAGGTGTACCGGTCCCGGATCAGTAGGGTTCGTCGATTTAGTGGTACACCCAGATGACGCGGCAGGCGCACGTAGTAAACTAAGCGGATCACGCTGGGTCGGGGGAAAGTGCGATTAGGGGTGCGCAACGCAGCGTCCAGAGCTTCAATGACTTCTGCTTTTTCCTTCAAGAGTAGGATGACAGCCCGATAGGTAGACACGACGCCTAAAGGCTCAAAAGAAGCGTTAAGTACGAGAACCTGACCTTGCATGTGAATTCCTGCCCTGTAAATTACAACCACGAATTGCGCCACCGATTGCCTCCCAAGGGGGTGCTTCGCAAAAATCGGGGCTCAAAGGCCGATGGACGGCCGTAGGCCGGCGGTGGCTAGGCGGAATGCCCTCTAACCCCGGTTTCATTCGGTGGGCAAAAGCTGCTGACATAATCCGCTACCTGTTTTTATCCTCCGTGGTGCGGGGTTTCCTCATGAACATCTTCTCACGAGACTGAGGTATAAACAGAAAGCCCAGCACCAGGCTGGGCTATTGCTACTGGTAACTCGTAAAGAAAAGGGTGACCAGTGGGACTTGAACCCACAACCTCCTGGGCCACAACCAGGTGCTCTAACCTTATTGAGCTATGGTCACCATAATAATGCCTCACTCGCCGCCCCACAGGCTGAAAGGCATTGAACTCGGGGACGAGGATTCGAACCTCGATTAAGGGATTCAAAGTCCCCTGTCCTGCCATTAGACGATCCCCGATCGATAGCCGGTGATGAACGGGAAGTAGACACCAAGTGCCGAGGCCCAGACTTGAACTGGGGACTCCTTGATTTTCAGTCAAGTGCTCTACCTACTGAGCTACCTCGGCAGATACAGAAAGCGACCTCATCCCTGGTGACTATGCCAACGACGAGACGGAAAGCGGGCGATGGGATTCGAACCCACGACCTTCTCCTTGGCAAGGAGACGTTCTACCGCTGAACTACGCC
>WFQT01000348.1 GCA_015486895.1 Anaerolineae bacterium | reverse complement strand
GGATTATAACGGGGATGGACATATTGACGAGAACTCATTGATGCCCCCGGCGACGGCAAAAAATGTTGTTACCGTCGGTGCTTCCGAAAGTAACCGACCGGACATAGGAGTGCGTAGCAGTTGGGGAAGGGCTTGGCCGGGGCTCTACCGCAACACTGTTTATAATGCAGACCCTGTTGCCAGCGACCCCAATCAGGTGGCTGCCTTTTCCGGCCGCGGCCCGACGGCAGATGGCCGCATCAAGCCGGACTTGGTAGCGCCTGGAACGAATATTGTGTCGGCACGTTCTCGGGCTTTACCTGCGGGCGTCACCGCCTGGGGAAGTTACCCGCCGGATTCACAGGATTATATGGTGGACGGTGGTACCAGCATGGCAACACCGTTGGTGAGCGGGGCCGCGGCACTGTTGCGGCAGTACTTACGTCGCCGTTTTCGGCTTCCCAACCCGCCGGCAGCTTTGCTCAAGGCGTTGCTGATTCACAGCAGTGAGTATCGCCCCGATCCAATGAATCCGGGGACAGGACCGGCTGACTTTGTCCAGGGTTGGGGACATTTGAAAGTAGAGAAAGTGTTGCGGCCGCAATTGCCTCGGCGAGTGCATTGGCGAACTTCCGCGACTGGCTTGCAGACGGGGGAGGCAAAGCGCTATTACTTCACTCTCTACTTGGGCACGACGCCTTTGCAAATCACATTGGTGTGGAATGACTATCCCGCCCGGGCCAACCAGCCGCATGCTCTGGTCAACGACCTGGATTTGATCGTAGTTTCGCCTCTGGGACAGCACTATCACGGTAATATTTTCCAACCACCCCACAATAAAGGTTACGATCGCCAGAATAACGTGGAACAAGTGTTTATTGAGCGTCCTTTGCCGGGGCGATATGTCATCATGGTGCGGGCATTCAATGTTATGATGGGGCCACAGCCGTTCGCCTTAGTTTACTCTGGCGTGACAGGATCGCCGACTGAGGCCTGACGACATTAGAAGCGTATCTGCCTAACCTGGCTGAGCCAGAACCAAGAAGGAAACCACAGATTTGCACAGATTGTACTAATTTTCGATTTTCACCTGTGGAATTGGCGGAATCTATGGTTTATTTTCGGGCACCGTGTGCAAGAATTTCACTGGTAAAGTACTGATAATCTTATGCGTGTTGCGTAAAGTCGCCAAGATGCATTAGATGCAAAATGTTATACCTTCCGTTAGAAGTTCAACTTCTCGTAGAAATTGAACTTCTAAATATAGATTAACAGGGGTACCCATTGATCTTGTTGTTTTTTTCTGTGTTTACCTGTGAAAATCTGTGTTAATCTGTGGCTAATATTAAAAACGCCATTGTCCGGTATTGAAGTTGCGTTGAAGTAGAAAGGAGCGTTTTCTATGGACTACGGTCGGGCTTTTATTTTTATGTTCGAAGACCCTGAATGGATCAGCAAGGTGTTGATAGGGGGTCTGTTAATTTTAGTGGGTTCATTTCTATCTGTTCTTCTCGTCGGGGTGCTCATTCTTCTCCCGGTGAGTGGTTACATGCTGCGATTGGTCAGGCAGATGATGAACGGGGAGGGAGATACGCTACCGACATGGAGTGACTTCGGTGATCTAATGGCGGAAGGATTTAAGGTAGCTGCTGCTCTCTTTATCTGGGTGCTTCCTTTGATTGCCTTGGAAATTCCTGTTTGGGCTGGTAGCGCTCTTGCTGGTCGTGACAATAGTATATCACTGTTCTTTGGGCTTATTACCGCTAGTTGTAGCTGTATACTTTTCTTGTATAGCATCATCCTTGCTTTGGCATCGCCGTTGATCATCCTGCAAGTGGCAAAAGAGGGCCGCTTTGGTGCTGCTTTCGATTTCGATGCCATGTGGGGTCTTTTTCGGAGACACACCAGTGAGATTATTGTAATCGTCATCCTTTACCTGGTCATCGAGTTAATTGCCGGCATTGTAGGTTTATTGCTACTCTTCATTGGTGTCTTTTTCACCGCCATGTGGGCTGCACTGGCCTATAGCCATCTCATTGGACAACTGGGCCAGTTGGACGCGCCCTCGACTTTGGCGGCGCTGCCGCCGGAGGGCCCGGCCGAGTAACCTGGCCGGCACATCGTTCGCGATACGGGCGTTTACTCACGAGGAAAGCAGTTTGACAGCAACCCTGAGCTGGCGTAAAATAGAAGCCAGCTTGGGGCTGTAGCTCAGCTGGGAGAGCGCTACAATCGCACTGTAGAGGTCAGGGGTTCGAGTCCCCTCAGCTCCACTATTCACAGTGGCCAGCTAAGCAGCCCAAGCGAGGGGTTAAAGCACAAGCTAAGGCCGTTTTGAGAGTATAGGAGCGATTTAAGTGTCTTTTTCTGGGGCTGTAGCTCAGTTGGGAGAGCGCCACAATGGCATTGTGGAAGTCAGGGGTTCGAGTCCCCTCAGCTCCACTATTACAACTAAGCGG
>WFQT01000347.1 GCA_015486895.1 Anaerolineae bacterium | reverse complement strand
GTTTGACTCTTTTTCAGCAACAGTTGCACTTCGACGTGGAGGAGGAATTTTTCCCCACAGTTCCGGTGACAGAGCACATGCACTTAGCCGACGAAGACGACACAGACGACGAGAATTTGCTTATTGACGCCCATCAAATTCTCCATTTGGATGAGATCCTGCGTCAATATATCCTGTTGGCATTGCCAGCGCATCCTCTTTGCCGACCTGATTGCAAAGGGTTATGTCCTATTTGTGGACAAAATTTAAATGAGGGAACATGCAGTTGCCAGGTGGAGGAGATGGATCCTCGCTGGGCAGTATTGATGGATTTATCAATGAAGGAGTAAATATAAAATGACACCGTTGCCAAAGAGAAAAGTTTCTAAGGGTCGGCGTAATCGTCGCCGAGCCCATGATGCGATTAGTCTACCCCACCTAGTGCGCTGCCCGCAATGCCATGAGTTGCGTCTGCCGCACACAGTCTGTCCCTATTGTGGCTACTACAAAGGGAGAGAGATTATTCACATGGAAGAAGCTAAAGAGTAGTCGTTCAGCATCGGCAAGGCGGCCAATCGTGGCCGGTTTATAGGAAAACGGGGGAAAGCCCCCGTTTTTCTATTGCCACCGTTAGCACTGATGTCTGTGTGTCCATGTGTATTTGCCTGGAACTTTGGCAATGATACGAGTGGTCAGCGGCTCCCCTGGTTGTGATGGGTATGCTTTTATCCCGGCAAAATGACGCCAAAACTCTACGACTGGACTCTGGCGTTATTATTTTAGCCACAGAGAAACACAGAACGGCACAGATTTAGCTCGAAAAACAAAAAATCTGTGTTAATCCGTGCAATCTGTGGTGAAGATAGCCTGATCGAGCCTAAAACGTCATTTTCGCCAGGCTCCAGTCTACAATTCAACTCAATGATATCGCTACTGTTTTCCATCACCGTAAAGACGCTGATGAAAGGGAGAATGTGCCCATGACTTTAATTACCAACGCCCGCTTAGTAACCTTTGATGAAAAAAATCGCGTCATTGACCACGGCGCGGTTTACGTTGCCGGGGATGTGATTCAGGATGTGGGCGATACCTTAGCTCTGCGCAAACGTTACCCGGCGGAGCAGGAGGTTGATGCCGATGGTCAAATTGTCATGCCGGGGTTAATCTGTGCCCACACCCATTTTTACAGCACGTTCGCCCGGGGTTTATACATTCCCGGCCCGGCACCTCGCAATTTCCCTGAGATCTTGCAGAAGCTGTGGTGGCGATTGGATAAGTCTCTGGATGAGAAATCCATTCGCTACAGCGCCTTGGTGCCGTTGGTGAACGCCATCCGCCACGGCACGACGACCCTTTTCGACCATCACGCCAGCCCGCTCGCCGTGGAAGGCTCGTTGGATGTGATTGCCGACGCTGTAACCGAGGCCGGCGTGCGGGCAACCCTTTGCTACGAAGTCAGTGACCGGGATGGCAGCGATATCGCAGCAGCGGGCATTGCCGAGAATGTTCGTTTTATCCGCCGCACCCGCCGGGAGCAGAGCCCACAATTGGCCGCAACGTTCGGTCTACACGCTTCCCTTACCCTTTCCGACGAGACATTAGAGCTGGCTGTAGCGGAGGCGAAGGCGTTAGGCGATGTAGGCTTTCACATCCACGCCGCCGAGGGCAGCACTGACCAAGATGATAGCATGGCTCGTTACGGTCTGCGCACCATTGACCGACTGAATAAACGAGGCGTACTTGGTCCCCACACGATTATTGCCCACGCCGTGGATGTCGATGCCTGGGAGATGGAGCTGCTGCGGGATAGTGGCAGTTGGGTAACACACCAGCCTCGTTCTAACATGAACAACGGCGTAGGAGTGGCTGACGTAGTCGCTATGCTGAGGGGCGGCATCCATGTTGGGTTAGGCAACGACGGTTTCTCCAACAATATGTTCACGGAGATGCATGTCGCTTACCTGTTGGCGAAAGCGTGGTGGCAGGACCCGCGACGGCTAAGTGCGGATGATGTCTTGCGCATGGCGATATATAACAACCGCCAACTGGCGGCACAATTCTTCCCCCGGCCAGTAGGGATTATCGCCCCCGGCGCTTTTGCCGACTTGATTTTCGTTGATTACTGGCCGCCGACGCCTTTCTTGCCGGAGAACCTTCCCTGGCAGATTATTCTCGGCGTGGATGGAAGCGAGGTAACCGGCACCATGGTGGGCGGCAAGTTGCTCATGTGGGATCGGCAACTGCTGACCTTGGACGAGGAATTGATTGCTGCTCGTTCTCAGGAGGTCTCTAAGGCGGTGTGGCAGCGCTTCTGGGAGGCTTGAGGTGCGCCGGGATCGTTGGTTGCTGGCACTATTGCTACTGGCCATAGTGGCGGTTGCCACAGTGGCGATCTTCCCTTTGCCCAAACTATACAACAGGATGCCACCGCTGGATTTTGCCAAACTAACCGGCTATCGCTTAGGCTCGGCGCTGGCCATGTTAGTCGTTTACTTAGGCTGTTTCGCTTTTTATGCCTGGGCTCTGGCGGAAACAGTTGCCGGCCGCGGCCCCGGCCGGCGGCTTATTATCGGCGGTAGCTTGCTCTGGACCGGTATTTTAGCCTGGAGCTATCCGTTCGGGGCTATCGATATTTTCATCTACGGGCTGTATAGCCGTCTCTGGCTTTTCCACGGTGCGAATCCATTTATTTATCCGCCAGCTTACGCTGCCGCCGATCCCTGGTTGCCTTTAGCCGGGGAGTGGAGCCATGTGCCCACTTCTTATGGCCCTCTTTGGGAGCTATTGGCGTTGCTGCCGGCGCGCTTGGCTGGCCCAGATCACTTCCTGTGGCAGGTGATCGGCCTGAAAGCGACAGTGTGGCTGCTGCTGGCTGCTATACTCTTCCTTCTGGACCGGATC
>WFQT01000346.1 GCA_015486895.1 Anaerolineae bacterium | reverse complement strand
GGGGAATGGAGTGTCGTTGCTGCTGGCACGGTGGTCACGCGTGAGGTCCCTGATTTAACAATGGTGGCCGGCGTTCCTGCTCGTTTTGTCCGTCGTTTGTCTCTAACTCCAATGGAACCTGCCCCGGGAGTGAAGTGTAAGTAATGAAGAAAATCACCTATTACTTGATGGCTTTCCTATCTCAACTGGAGATGCTTCGTAATCGCCACTTTCTCATCATAGATGCTTTGCTTATGCCTTCTGTGGCTGTTTTGGCCTTGGCTTTGCGGTTTGATTTGGTGCATCTGCTTAATTACAAAGGGCGTCTCCTGGTGTTTATCATCGTGGCAACGCCACTTAAGCTTGCTACGTTTTACTTCTTTTCCCTTTACAAGCGATTTTGGCGCTATGCCAGCATTGATGAAGTGATCCTTATTGTAGAAGCGGCCACTGTGGCTTCCTTGATTGCCGTAACTATCACCTTACTGGTAGCCTTTCCTTTAGAAGGGATCGTGTTTTTCCCTCGTTCAATCTTTATTATCGACTGGCTGCTGACCATTTTTGTCTTGCTGCTGACGCGTTATAGCACACGGGTTGCCTTACGGCAGCACCAGTTGCTCGAACGGCGCCAAAAACGACCTGTTAAAACCCGCCGCGCTTTAATCGTGGGGGCCGGGGATGCCGGCACATTGCTTGCGCGAGACATGGAGGGGAACCCGAGTCTGAACATAACGCCTGTTGGCTTCATCGACGATGACACCGACAAACAGGGAGTGCTCATTTATGGGTTGCCTGTTCTGGGGACGCGTCTGCAGATCCCGGCAACGGCGGAGGCGTACAATATTGATTTGGTGATTATTGCGATGCCTTCCGCTTCCGGAGAAGCTGTTCGCGATATCACACGCATTTGTGATGCTAACGATATCCCCGTACGCATTTTGCCCAGCACGCATGCTCTTTTGACAGGGCAAGTTAGCATGCGCGATACCCGAGGCGTTAAACTAGAGGACTTATTACGGCGCGAAACCGTGCGTACCGATCTCAGTCAGGTGCGTCAGTTAATTAGTGGGCGCCGAGTTGTCGTGACGGGTGCAGGGGGGTCAATTGGCAGTGAGTTGTGCCGTCAGATTGCATGGTCTAACCCCGACTTGCTCATTCTTGTTGGGCATGGTGAGACTTCGCTCTTTCACATTCGTCGTGAACTGGATGAGCGCGTCCCTGGTGTGCGTTATGTGACCTTTATTGGCGATATTCGTGATCAAATGCGCATGGAGCAGCTTTTTCGCACTTATCAGCCGGAACTTGTTTTTCACGCTGCGGCGCACAAGCACCTCTGGTTGATGGAGCAAAATCCGGTAGAGGCGATCACCAATAATGTGTTAGGTACGCGTCAGCTCCTGGAGCTGGCAGTAGCCCATAATGTTCCTCACTTTGTACTGATTTCTACCGACAAGGCTGTAAACCCTACCAGTCTTATGGGTGCCAGCAAGCGTGTGGCAGAACTCCTTGTTCAGGAAATGGCGCGACGTACAGGACGTTCATTTGTTAGCGTTCGTTTTGGCAACGTGCTGGGGTCGCGGGGGAGCATTGTCCCCATTTTGGAAAGCCAAATCCGCCGCGGAGGGCCATTAACCATTACACACCCCGAAGTAAAACGCTTCTTTATGACGATTCCCGAGGCAGTGCAACTTGTTTTACAGGCGGCAACCATGGGAGGGACAGGAGAGATTTTCGTCTTGGATATGGGGGAGCCTATTCGCATTGTGGATTTAGCTCGCCAATTGCTGGGTCTCCACGGGCTTACGGAAGGCAAAGACATTCAGATCAAGTACATTGGTCTGTACCCGGGCGAGAAATTGTCGGAGGATCTTTTCTACCCCACAGAGCGTTATGAGCGTACCATTCATGAGAAGATCTTTATCGCTCGTAATGACAGTCGCATTGATCCGTCGGATCTGGATAAGGCCGTCGAGTTGCTAATGGAAGCAGCCCGTCGGAACGATAGAGCCGACCTCCTTCAGGGTCTCCGTGTCCTTATTCCTGAATTCCAGCCTGCCTTTGAGCGGGGAATGGACAATGATCTGCCGGAGAAGTCAGGGAATGAAGAAGTATTGGCGTCCTCGCTTGGCCAAGGCGCTACAGGAGACGTCTCGTAGGCGGTATTAGGCGCTTACTCACCAACATCGACAATTTTTTGTCGATATTGAATCCAGAATCACATGGCAGCGGAGGCGAAATGTGTGGCACTCGCTTCACTGGATGAATCCGGCTCTGGGGGGGGGCACAGCGGCGTTGTGCCCCCCACAGAGCCCGCCGGGCCGAACGTGGTGTGAGCCTCAAGCAAGACGTTCAACTTCTACAAGAAGTTGAACGTCTCTCTAGAAGAGACTTAGCGACTTTGCTTCTTCGCACCATTGCGTTTGGCTTTTTGGTTCTGGCTTGGCCAGGTTAGGATGTACAGAGAAGGCGCTATGAGCGACCGGCCGTTAGTGGTAAAAATAACGAGAGCGTTGACATCGGCGCTCTC
>WFQT01000345.1 GCA_015486895.1 Anaerolineae bacterium | reverse complement strand
GGGTGTATCTTTACGTTCCCAAACAAAAAACCAGCATCTTCGGCCGTCTTTTCAATTACGTTTCCTTCAACCTGCTTTCCACTGTCATTGCTGTCACCCGCCAGCGTCCAGATGTCATCTTCGTGCCCTCTCCTCCCATGACCAATGGCGTGGCCGGCTACTTCATTTCCATACGATTTCGGGTCCCCTTCATCTACAATGTGCAGGATATCTATCCCGATATCGCCATCCGCTTGGGGGTTTTGCAAAATTCCCATCTCATCGCCTTGTTTCAGCGCATGGAGCGCTTCGTCTATCGCAAGGCCCGGGCGGTCAGCGTCATCTCCCAGGGCTTTCGTCGCAACCTCCTGGCCAAAAGCGTGCCCGATACGAAAATCGCTGTGATCCCCAACTTTGTAGACACCGAATTCATCCATCCTTTGCCCCGCCAAAACGCCTTCAGCAAGGAGCATGGCTTGGATGGATGCTTCGTGATTCTTTTTGCTGGCAATGTGGGGCTTTCCCAGTCGCTGAGTACAGTGCTGGCCGCGGCTGAGCAACTGGCTTTCCATCCTGATATCCTATTTCTCATCGTCGGCAATGGCACCGCTAAGCCTGCCCTCCAGGAACAGGTCAGACGTAAAGGTCTGAACAACGTTCGCTTTTTTCCGTTCCAGCCCCACGAGATCGTGCCGGAAATGTACGCTTCGGCTGATGTTGGGCTGGTGCCGCTCCGAAAGGGCATCACTCAAGAGTCGGTGCCTAGCAAAGTTTTTTCCATTATGGCAGCAGCACGGCCCCTTGTCGCATCCGTAGATGAGGGGAGCGAAACCTGGGATCTGATACATAAGACGAACAGTGGTATCTGTGTCGAACCAGAGAATCCGCAGGCGTTGGCAGATGCCATCCTAAACCTATACAATCATCGAACGCTGGCAACCGAAATGGGGCTAAAGGGGCGTGCATGCGTTGAGGAGCATTTCACCAAAGAGCAGGTTGCTCAGCAGTATGCTACCTTATTCGAACGGGTAGTGAATAGGCGTTGAAGTCCAGTGATTGGAGATAGCGACTATTACTGCGAAGCCCACGGGTTGGCGATTAGAAATCGCTCCCACCTCTGCCAAGCCCACCTTCGTGGGCTGATCCACTCCAGTCGGCGCAGGCCGACTTCGCAATAGTTGGCGCGGTTTCCAACCGCTGATCAGAGGAAGAGGAAAATCTATGCGTGCCCCCTACACCCAACTCTATCTCCATCTCGTCTGGGCCACCTGGGATCGCCTGCCTCTCATCACTGAAGCCATCGAACCTCGCCTGTATGCTGCCATTGCCGCCAAATGCCGTGAGCTCAAGTGCATACCCCTGGCCATTGGCGGTGTCGCCGATCACGTGCATCTGCTGGTACGCTTTCATACCACGATATCCGTGGCCAAACTGGCCAAAGAAGTCAAAGGCTCCAGCTCCCACCTGGTCACCCACGAAATCGCGCCTGGCCAATTCTTCAAATGGCAGGGGACTTACGGCGCTTTCACCCTGCGCAAAAATGAAGTACCGGTGGTGCAAGCTTACATCGAGCGCCAAAAAGAGCATCATGCCGTTGACGATTTGTGGGAAGAGTGGGAGTGGACCATGATTCCAGATGAGGAGCCCCAGCGTGGCGACTGAGATCGCGCCAACCTTTGCGAAGCCCACCTTCGTGGGCTGGGTTTAGTCAGCGTAGGCCGACTTTGCAGATGTTGGTGCGGTTTCCAACCGCCGAAATATCATGTCCGAGGCAACTATGAATTCCGTCAAGGCAAATGCAGTAAAGACCCCGACTCCCGAGGAGCGCGGGCAGAAACGGCGCGGCCGCATTACCCTGCCCCAGCTTCCATTGCGTTATTCCGAGCGCCGATTCCTGCTGGCCAGTGGAGACATTTTTGTCCTCGGCCTGGCTTTGTGGCTTTCCCTGCGCCTCGGCGGCGCCGGGAAAGCGGTACCTGCACAGGGAGGCGTGCGTTTATCCTGGCTTCTGGTGCTGATCGTTCTCTGGTTCGTGGCCGGTTCTTTCCTGAATGTCTACGATCTAGCCAAAGCCGCCAGCCCCATGCACTCCCTCTGGTCTGCCAGTGGCGCTGTTCTCCTCACCACCGGGTTGTATCTCCTCACCCCGTACCTTACTCCGCCCTTGCCCGAACGGCGGTTGGCCCTGATCCTCTTTCCGGCTCTATCGCTGGCCGGCGTCGTGGCCTGGCGTCTCACTTACGCCACGGTTTTCGTGCAGCCAGGCTTCCATCAAACCGCTTTGGTGGTGGGTGCCGGCTGGTCGGGGCGCACCTTGGTGCGAGCCATTGCCGAGACCGGCGACGGCAATGGCAATCCTTACCGTGGTACTGGCTACCGCATCCTCGGTTTCATCGATGATGATCCGGCCAAACAGGGCCAGGAGATCGACGGCGTGCCTGTGTTGGGATCACGCCATGATCTGGGGCGACTGGTGCGGGAACTGCAACCTGATGAACTTATCGTAGCCATCACTCATTCCCAGCTTATTCACGCCGAACTTTTCCAGGCCATCTTAGACTGCCGGGAGCTGGGCATTCCTGTCACCACCATGGCTAATCTCTACGAGCGCATGACTGGCAAGGTGCCGGTGGAACATGCCGGCCGAGACTTGCATGTGGTCTTTTCCCTGGCCCGCCCTTCCGGCTACCGGCTCTATCTGGCTTTCCGGCGTTTGTTCGATATTGGTGTGGCATTGGTGGGTTGCTTCCTCTTGGCCATCTTGGTTCCCCCTGTTTGGCTAGTCAACCGGCTCACCGCTCCGGGTGATGTTTTTTACCGGCAAACCCGCGTGGGCAAAGGCGGTCGGGAATTCCAAGTGCTAAAGTTTCGTTCCATGACTATGGATGCTGAAAAGGACACAGGCGCGATCTGGGCGCAGGAGAACGACAATCGGGTCACGCCTCTGGGCCGCATCTTGCGCAAAACCCGTCTTGACGAAGTGCCGCAGTTCTGGAACGTACTCAAAGGCGAGATGCTGTCT
>WFQT01000344.1 GCA_015486895.1 Anaerolineae bacterium | reverse complement strand
GCCACAGATTGCGCAGATTTCCACAGATCTTATTTTTGTGTTTGTAACTGCTCAGCCTTGAGCAAATAGAACGCAGATAGCGCAGATTTCACACTGATGCCCGCAGGTAAAGCAAATAAACCAGAAACGATCAGCGAAAATCAGCGTCATCAGCGTCCAATTGTTGGGGAGGGTGAGTAGGTAACTTGTGTTTTTAGTCCGTGCAATCTGTGGTGAAGATAGCTTGATCGAGCCTAAAACGTCAATTTCGCCAGACTCCAGTATAGCAACAGAACGCCGTCAAGGAGTCAAAATGAACTTAGAGAAAATACCTTTGGATGAGCTTTGGGAAAAGATGCAGGATGACCTTTATGATGGCTTAGCTGATGAAGTGGTAGCAGCTACTGCCGAGACGCTGCGCCGGCAATTGACACCCCAGGAAATCTTGGCGAATGGCCTCATTGCTGGTATGGACATCGTCGGCGAAGATTTCCGCGATGGTATTCTATTCGTGCCGGAAGTGCTCATGGCGGCTAAGGCAATGAAAGCGGCCGTGGCGCTGTTGCGTCCGTTACTGGTGGAGAGTGACGTGCCGAAGTTTGGAACTGTAGTCATAGGTACGGTGAAGGGTGATATTCACGACATTGGCAAGAATTTAGTGGCCATGATGATGGAAGGAGCCGGCTTCGAGGTTATTAACTTAGGCGTTAACACCGATGCTAACAAGTTCTTAGCTGCGTTGCGGGACCACAATGCCCAGATTTTAGGCATGTCGGCGCTGCTCACAACTACCATGCCATACATGCGCACGGTCGTTCAGGCCTTGAAGGATGAAGGGTTGCGTGATAAGACTTACGTGATGGTCGGCGGCGCGGCAGTGAATGCTGCTTTCGCCGAAGATATTGAGGCCGACGCTTACGGTCCCGATGCCGCCACGGCCGTTTCCTTAGCGAAATGGGCTATCAAGCACGAGAAGCGGTTGTAGTGTGTGTAGGTGGGTTCTATAGTCTTTGGCAACGTTTAGATAGCGCGGGGCATGGCAGAGTTTTTCAGAGACACGAGAAAGGATAATATCATGGATACAATTTTGCGTTCTCGGGCGAAAGAGGTGATTATCGGCCCGGGGCGGCCTTTCGTCGTTATTGGCGAGCGAATCAATCCTACCGGCCGCAAGCGGTTAGGTGTAGAGATGGCTAACGGCGATTTCCACCGGGTGCGGGCGGACGCCATTGCCCAGGTGGAAGCCGGCGCTCAGATGCTGGATGTGAACGCTGGTATTCCTTTAGCGGATGAACCGACTATCTTAGCGGAGGCAATTCACCAAGTGCAATCGGTGGTGGACGTGCCTGTTTCCATTGATTCTTCAGTGGTGGCAGCTCTGAAAGCCGGGCTGGAAGCATACCAGGGGAAAGCGCTAGTCAACTCGGTCACCGGGGAAGACGAGCGGCTGGAGGCGGTTTTGCCCCTGATCGCCGAGCACGAAGCGGCGATTATCGGCGTCTCTAACGATGAAACGGGCATCTCTCCGGAGGTGGCAGTCCGCTTTGCCGTGGCCAAGAAGATCGTGGAGCGGGCGGAAGCATATGGCATTCCCAGGGAAGATGTCCTGATCGATCCCTTAGCTATGCCTGCTAGCGCTGTGCCCGGGGCCGGAAGAACGCTTTTGGAGCTTACCCGGCGCCTGCATGAAGAATTAGGCGTCAACACTGTCTGCGGTGCCAGTAACATTTCTTTCGGGCTGCCGGATCGGGAGACAGTTAACGCTGCTTTTATGGCGATGATCATTGCCATCGGCATGCCGGCGGCTATCACGAACCCGCTCAAACCTGCTGTCCGCAAGTTAATACTGGCGGCGGAAATGCTCATGGGGCGCGATGAGCATTGTATGGCCTGGATCCAACAGGCCCGGGGAGAGTCGGGGGGTGGTGTTGCCGAGCAACGGCGCTCTGCCCGGGCAGCACGCCGGGCCGCCCGACGCAATCGCGAGGGTGGCTCATGAGACCAGATATACTTCAGTTGCATCCGGAAGTCGCTGCTGCCCTGGCGGAGAGGCGCCCGGTCGTGGCGTTAGAATCTACGCTGATTACACACGGCCTGCCCCGGCCCACCAACCTGGAAGTGGCCTGCCAATTGGAAGCGGAGGTCCGGGCTGCTGGGGCCGTTCCTGCCACCATCGCTATCATGCGCGGTCACCCTACCGTCGGCCTGACTGCTACTCAACTGGAAGAACTGGCAACGATGGATGGGGTGCGCAAGTGTAGCCGCCGCGATTTGCCGGTGGTGATAGCAAACGGAGAGTATGGCGCTACCACGGTGGCCGGGACTATGATTTTGGCTCATTTGGCCGGGATTCAGCTCTTCGCCACCGGTGGCATCGGGGGGGTACACCGGGACCATCCTTTCGATGTATCTGCAG
>WFQT01000343.1 GCA_015486895.1 Anaerolineae bacterium | reverse complement strand
CACTCTCCGTCAATCCCGTTGCCCCTCTCATAACCTCGGCTTTGAAAACATCCCTGTCCCCGCGCCGGGCAGCATTCATTAACAGTTGCAGCCACGATTCGCCCGTAGAGCGATCAAGAGGATCGGACAGGTCTGCCGCAATGACAACGCGAGATGTACCGCTTGACCTGATGCCCCGCTCAAGCGTCTCGTACTCGTCCTTCGCGATAGCCAAGACATTTCCCACTTCCTTCAGCTGCCTGTCCAGCACAGATTGCATTCCATCCTCTACCCCTAACAGCAAGTCTGCCTGGGCCAACAGCTCCACAAACTTGGGCAGAAGCGGAGAAACATTGCTGACACGGGCTTGGGTTCCCGTAAACAGCTTGAACCCATTCAACTCTTTCGATATTTGCCCAGCGACATTGAACAGTTCCGAAAGCACGCCCTCGCCTGGCATAGGTGCCCCGCTATCCAAGTCGCACCCCATCAACTTTCTCGTCCAGGCTAGAATCTCATGCACCTCCCGCATGCGGGAAAACCACATCCCTTCGCCAACCTTGCCCAAATCTGCCGGAACCTCCAGCGGTACGGTCTGTGTCTGCAGGCCCCCTTCAGCCTCTCTTTTCACATCCACCAGATACCGAGCTTGTACGCGTGACCAATCCCGACTTACCAACTGAACAGTAGCTCTCTTCCACTCCGCCACTTTCTCTTCAATGACTTTCTTGTCATTAGGCACACCCTTCTTGCTATCAGTTGACGGAAAGCGCCAGCCTCCACGTACCTTGCTCAGCACGTACTTTGCATTTCCAATCATGTCCTGCAAACCCTCGAGCGTTTCACCCTTCTCGAAACGGGGTGCAGACTCTTCTTCGAGGATCGCGTTGTAGTCAGGGGAGACCAACTCTTGCAACTTCTCCATAAGCTGCCCCAATGTCTCCATGTATTTGCGACGCCTGCCAAAATCCTTTCCCCAGTAGCCTATCCGAACCGGAATCATCGGAGCGCCAAGATTGTTTACCAAGAGTGCTTGCAAATCACCCTGCAGTTCCTCCAACAAAATCGACTTAGCGGCCATTTCCACCAACTCGGCACGAATAGGCTTGCTTTGGTCACCCGCTCCCACATCCGGAAGGTCTGTGTAATACCAGTTCACCGATACCGTCTTGAAGTCATCTCTCATCTTGAGCGAGAATGCCGCGTCTGCTGCTACGCCAAAGAAGGTGTTCATGGCTGTACGAATTTTATCGGTAGAGCTGTACGTCACCTGACCAACACGAATGAAATTGAGCGATACAGGAGTGCTGGTCCCATATCTTCCTTTCCGGAGATGTTCCGCCAGGTAAGCTCCGACGAACCGGTGTATCCCCTCACCGGTACCACCAGCAGTCGACGAAACGATCCACACCTCCAAATCATTAGCAGGACCCAGCGTCATTCCCCCCAGCATCTCGTCGAAGACACTCTCGAGCCTTTTGCGGTTTTGTTCATCCCTAATCGCAAGGCCGCCAATAGCCGGGGACTGGGCAAGATCCCACTTAAGTGGCGATCTAACTGCAAGATAGCGATCAGCCAAAAATTGCAAGTGCTTCTTGTCAGCCTCTTCGTACACGTACCAACGAGCATAAGTAGAGGAGTTTTCGTCTGCTTCAGAAGGCTTGTCAACCATCTTCTTCACGCTGCGCTCAAACAAAAACTGCGTAGTCTCCATGTTCTCGTCTATGGTAACAGAGAACGAACATGGATCCTGGCAATGCATTCGATTGATCACAATTTCATCTTTCACGTCAATCTGAAGCTCGGCGGCCATGCCGAGAGCCTGGCGCTGTCCCAGCAGCCCCACGCCGCTGCCACCACATACTATGAGAATGCGTTCTGTCATGGTGAGCCTCCAATGGATTCGCTCTGAACCAAGTTGACGGCCTACACATCTACTGCGCAAAGCCAACACACGTTTTCAGCCTGCAGGACTGCTGTCTTCAACCAATGAAACCGTATTAGTCCAAGCTTTTACCCACTACCTGCGTACGACGCACGAGAACTACTTTTTCGCACGACTACAACTGAAGGGCGTAGTTGGGCGCTCAAACATCGTCCTTTGTGCTGTCAAGACGACCATGGCCCTGCATTGCACGCCCTCAGGCCATATGATACAGGACAGTGAACTGGAACAATCTCGGACCTTTGCCAAGTCGCAAAACGTGCTCTGGAACCTCATTTGTTGTATTCGAAACCGGCTCAAGCTTAATCATCGGCGAAGCAGGAATCGTCCTCAAAGACTCAGAGAAGGTACCATCATCTCCTAACAGGTCCACCGAACAAGGAAATAGGATCTGTGGAAAAACGCTTTGTCTCTTTGGAGCCTTACCGCCACTTCCATGACCTCTCACCGATCCTTCTGCAGCAGACGATTTTTCCATCAGATATGTATATCAGGAATTCAGACGCTCTGTGGCTACGAAAGAACACCTCAAAAACAAATTGTACATAACCATTGCTGAATAGTCAAATTAACTCTGTCACTATTGTGAAAATAAGAGAATACAACAGAAAGATTAGTTTATGGCATCATAGCATAGAAATCTGTCAGTGTCATTCGCTGTGATAAGTCGCAAGCGGGAGCACCAAGAACAAACAGGAGCGTGCCATCCCACCATCCGACATACTTTACTTGCACATGGACAGAGACGACCCACGCCGCACAGGTCGATCTGTTTCCCGCATAGGCCAATTCAAGTTACCGTCCGCATCCGTTCCATGCTGAACATAATATCGTCCCTTCTACCCACTGCACTCCGATAGACCGCATAACCGAAAGTCGCTCTCACCTGAAAAACCCCTCAGTGATTTAGGGGGGAAACAGGGTACTGGACCCTATTTCCCCCAACTCAGTCGACAATCATGTTTAAGCACTCGAGGCACACCTTTCCACTGCGCGATTTCCCGGCCCACGCCAGCCATATCTCCGCTGACAGATCGTGCGGCCGGGACTTCTCCAATCGCGCCTTGTTCTCTCCGTAGAAATAGGCCCGGCAAAGACTCATTCGTTGACCACTGGGTGCAACGCAGGCCGTAAAGAACATCATCGTCTTCAGCGTTCCACCAACCGCCACAACTGGTTCGGCCCGCCACCGTACTGCCACTGCTGCACATTGGCGCCGTTGTCGGGGCTGGCGCCGGCCACGTCCAGCACTTTGCCGCTGTGTTTGGCCGTGATACGATAATAGCCGCCAACTCGACTGAATTGCCATAACTGATTGTCGCCGCCGTGACATTGCCACTGGATCACATTGGCACCGTTGTCCGTCGAGCCGCCGGT